>CAYGHT010000234.1:0-1515 GCA_964349755.1 uncultured bacterium | reverse complement strand
GATGAGAAAAAGGTGGAAAAAACGGCCAAGGGAATTGCCAGCGCAGCGATGACGTTTATGATGTTGCGGCAGGACCCAAACTCCATCATCACCTTTGACATGGAGGAAGCGATGAGTGTCGAAGGTTTTACGGGGCCGTACATTTTGTACACGATTGCGCGCATTGAGAGCATCAAAAAGAAGACAAAAGTTAAACCAAAAGTCACCGTCGCGTTGTTGATGCATAAAAAGGAGCAGGAGCTCATCCGCGCTCTTATGGAGTTTCCGACCGTTGTTGAACGCGCAGGTCAAACATTCCACGTGTCCTCGATTGCACAGTGGGCTTTTGAAACAGCACAAACATTTGCGGAGTATTATCACGAAGTACAGGTGATTGAAGAAGAAGATAAGGTTGGTACCGCAGCACGGCTTGCACTTATTGACGCCGTACAGAAAACCTTGATTCGTGCGCTTGAATTGCTTGCGATTCAGCCGATCAAAGAGATGTAACGCTCCTGTCCCATCCTGAGCGAGCGTAGCGAGTCGAAGGATCTCTGCGTGTGGTGCGGCATGCCGCACGGTAAAAAAGACCCTCGTCCAGCCGGACGGGGGTTTTGGGTATTCCACGTTCTATATTCCAAATCCCACGAATATGCTAAAGTTGAGCCTATAAAAGTGAGCTGTTAATAAGTCTGAATATGGCCAAATCGTCATCGGAGGAAACAGTGATCGCACATGGCGTGCGTGTCGAGGGGGATTTTGTGAGTCAGGGGGATGTCTACATTGAGGGGGAAGTGACAGGTAACATTCAAACCGCTGGGGATCTTCGGCTTGGCGAAAGTAGCAAAATTCGTGCTGACGTTGTTGCACAGAACGCTGTTGTAGGCGGGGAAGTGCGGGGCAACGTAAATATCGCGGGTCGGCTTGAACTCCTCTCAAGCGCTCAGGTGATTGGCGACGTGACGGCAGAAGTGTTGTCGGTCGCAGCGGGCGCACACATCAACGGTAAAGTGACCATGGATGGCCGCGGCGTCGCATTACCAGAAGAGCTGAGCAAAGAGGAGTCGGGTGAATAGTCACGGACCTCATGTCCTACTATTACGTTTACGACGAATTTGTCCAAGACCCAAAATGGGAACGAGACCTTGCTTCCATTGAAACGCGTCTCACGGACTTAGGCATCAGCGGCAAAATTGCGCGCTTGGCTTTGTTTCGTGATCCCACGGAACTTATCCGTGATGAAGTCCGCAAAGGAGCAAAAACGATCATCGCCGTCGGTAATGACGTCACCTTTCGTCAGGTGATCGATGCCATTGCTGATTCTGGCGTGGCGACGGGGATCATCCCGCTCGGCAAGGATCACAACCATATTGCTGACATGTTGGGTGTTCCGACCGGAGTCGCGGCGTGTGATGTCATTTCCGCACGCATTATTCAGGAAGTCGACATCGGTGTGGTCAATGGTCTGCGGTTCCTGCACACACTCTCGATCGATCAAGGAAATGCGTGTCGTTTGCTGTGCGACAACCAATATAC
>CAYGHT010000233.1:0-1518 GCA_964349755.1 uncultured bacterium | reverse complement strand
AAGTAGAAGAGCGCCAAGGACACCGTCCGATGATGAGCGACTTACGTGAGTCCGGTTGCCTAACCGGAGACACCCTCATCAAAAATGCAGAAACTGGCGAACTTCACACCATCAAAGAACTTGCCGAACGCAAGGTCCAAACTCCCATCCAAGTATTCGCTGTAGACAGCGCCCTGAAAATCGGCTCACATACACTGTCCAAGGCATTCTACTCGGGCAGAAAAAAGGTGTACGAGCTAAAAACAGCCAGCGGCCGCTCCATCAAAGCAAGCGCAAACCACCCTTTCCTCAAGCTCGAAGGCTGGACTCGCTTGGATCAGTTGAAGGTTGGAGATCGAATTGGGATGCCACGTTCGCTCAACACCTCGACTTCTTCAAGCATGTCGAAAGAAGAGCTTACCTTGCTGGGACATTTACTGGGCGATGGATGCATTCTGCCTACTAAGCCTTATCATTACACAAGCGCCGATCGCAAAAATTTGGATATCGTATCGAATAGCGCAACCTTTCTGTTTGGCATTCAACCGCGCCTTGTTCCTCAGAAAAATTGGTTTCATCTCTACTTCCCTTCACCTTACAGAGTGACACACGGAAGATATCATCCGATTACTCTGTGGTTTGAAAAATTAGGCATTGACCGTTGTCGCTCTTATGAAAAACGGGTTCCTCAAGCTGTCTTTCAAGCTTCTGCTGAGGATCGAGCGCTATTTCTTCACCATCTTTGGGCCACTGACGGAAACCTCAGTATAAAAAAGCTTTCCGGAAGGAAAAATGCCGGTAATATCTACTACGCGTCTTCAAGCAAAACACTTGCCATCCAAGTACAGCACTTACTTCTCAGTTTAGGCATCCACAGTTCTTGCCGAACCTGTCCTCCCAAAAAGCAATATCGACTTATGTATCACGTGCAAATTGAGGGCAAAACGAATCAAACCAAATTTTTGTCCAACGTGGGTTGTGCAGGCGCTCGAGGCGCTATCATTCCTGTTGTGCTCAGCAATCTGGAAAAAATCGAGGCCAACGTGAATCTCGATGTCATTCCCAAAGAAGCCTGGGAGCTTTTTGTTGGGCCAGCAAAAGACCGAGCACATTTAAGCTGGCGCGATGTCGCGCGCGGACTCAACATGTCTTATTCTGGCAGTACGCTCTTTAAAACTGGCATCTCGAGAAAGCGAATGATGTCACTTCACGACTACATCCAAGATCCATCACTTCTTCAGCTCGCTGAATCCAATGTATACTGGGATAAGTTAGTTTCCATCACTGAACTAGGAGAGGAAGATGTTTATGACGCCACTGTGCCTGGCGTTCACAATTTCGTGGCCAATGACTTCATTGTCCACAATAGCCTCGAGCAGGATAGCGACGTCGTCATGTTCCTCTTTCGCCGCGAGTATTACGATAAGCACGATAAGCCCGGCCTTGCTGAACTGATCGTCGCTAAAAATCGCCATGGCGGCGTTGGCGACATCCCACTCACCTTCCGCAAGGAGATTGGGCAGTTCGCAAACTACACGC
>CAYGHT010000232.1:0-1567 GCA_964349755.1 uncultured bacterium | reverse complement strand
GCCGCAAGAAAAGACCCTCGAAGTGACACTTCGCTTTGAGAACGGAGCACACCGGCATATCGCAGACTCGATACCGGAAGATGTGCGCAAAAAATATCATTTGCCCGATTTGTGGACGGCTCTCGTTTGTATGCATACGCCGGAAAAAAACGAACACGCGGAAGCAGCCCGCAAACGGTTCGCATTTGAGGAAATATTCGTGATGCAGACCGCAAGGGCACGGGAGCGCGCACTCAATGATGCGCAGGCACCGTATCTGATAAATGACGGAGAGACACATGCGGAGAAATTCTTGGCATCAATCAATTTCCCGCCGACTGGAGCGCAGAGCCGCGCCATCGCCGACATTCTCCGGGATTTTTCCGGCGCTCATCCGATGGCGCGGCTTCTTGAGGGAGATGTGGGCTCCGGAAAGACACTGGTGGCCGCTGCAGCCGCATACGCAGTGGTGCACAGCCGCCCTGCGGGACGCAAATCCGGCACACTTCAAGTGGCATATATGGCGCCTACGGAAATTCTCGCTGCACAACATTTTCAGTCATTTATTGGATATTTCAAGCACCTGCCTATCAATATCGCGCTCATAACGGGCAGTGGATGCTGGAAATTCCCTTCCAAAGTTACGCAGGGAAAACCAACCGCCATTTCACGAACGCAGTTATTGAAATGGGTGGAAAACGGCGAGATAGCCATGGTTGTAGGCACGCACGCCCTGATACAAAAATCAATCAGGTTTCAGAATCTTGCCCTTGCGATTGTTGACGAGCAACACAGATTTGGAACGGCACAGAGACGCGCCCTCGCAAAGAAAAGCGAAATGGCGCCACACTTTCTTTCAATGACCGCGACACCGATTCCGCGCACGTTGGCACTCACCATGTACGGCGACCTTGATATCTCCGTGTTGGATGAACTTCCTCCGGGACGCGGGAAAGTGACGACACGGATTATAAAAACTGAAAATCGCGGCGATGCATACGAGAGCGTGAGGCGCGAACTTGCAGAGGGACGGCAAGCGTTTGTTGTCTGTCCGCGCATTGAGGAGCCCGACCCGGAAAAGATGAATGCTCTTCAGGCAAAATCCGCCAAGGCGGAAGCGAAACGCCTGCAGAAGGACGTATTTCCCGAATTCAACATCGGACTTCTCCACGGAGCAATGACACAGAAAGAAAAGGACGGCTGCATGCAGAAATTTGCGGCGGGAGAAATCAAAGTTCTTGTCGCGACATCCGTCGTGGAAGTCGGCATCAACGTGCCGAATGCGACAATAATGATGATAGAGGGAGCGGAGAGATTTGGGCTTTCCCAGCTTCATCAGCTTCGGGGTCGCATCATGCGTTCTTCGCATCCTCCGTTCTGTTTTCTCCTGCCGGAAACATTCGGCCAGGTTTCCTCAAAACGCCTCAGGGCACTGGAAAAAAGCGATGACGGATTCAAACTCGCCGAAACCGATTTGGAAACGCGCGGTGCGGGCGACCTCTTTGGAAGACGCCAATGGGGCATTTCAGACTTGGGCATGGAAGCGCTCAAGAATCCGCGCCTTATCCAGGCCGCCCGCGAGGAAGCG
>CAYGHT010000231.1:0-1568 GCA_964349755.1 uncultured bacterium | reverse complement strand
CGCTTTCCGATTTGGACACCGTGAACATGTCCGACGCCTTTGACACCGAGCTCCTTTTTCTCGAAAAAGAGGAGGGAGGAGGCTACCTCTTTGCCATCACACTCGTTCCGCACAAAGAATTGGAAACGTCCAAGATTCGTCAACACGTCACCTTTCTCATCGATCGATCCAACTCGATCCAAAGCGAGCGGCTCCTCGCCGTAAAAACCGGCGTTCGCAAAGCTCTTCAAGAGCTCCAAGAAGGCGATACCTTCAACATCGTCGCCTTCGACAGCAAAGTGGAAAAACTATTTAGCGCGATGAGCCCGCCCACTGAAACTGCGCTTGCACAAGCAGAAAATTTTCTCGACCAGACCCACTTAGGAAGCCTCTTTTCCTCTGCCGATTTGTACAAACCGCTTCTACACACCATTCCCGCTGCAGTCAGCCAAGACGAGCTCTACACCACGATCCTTCTCACCGACGGCGCAAGCCTCAATAAAAAAGGATCTCAAACAAAACTCCTTCAACACTGGACCCAGCAAAATCAAGGCAGAACCTCGCTCTATACCCTCGCCATGAGCTTCGATCCCCATTTAAGCACCCTCGAAGCCACCAGTGCATTGAATCAAGGCAAGCTCTTGCACGCGACGACCAAGCGGGGACTGAAGCGAAAACTCCTCAAGCTCATGAAAATGATCCATACACCCATTGCCAAAAACATTGCCGTGCGCGCAATCGGAGCCCCAAACGTCATTGTTTATCCCACAATCGATACCGCAGCTCCACTCTACCTCGACCAACCCTACGTGCTCCTCGGCTCGACCAACACCCTGGACGACTTCATCCTCTTCTTCCAAGGACGGATGAAAGACCGCTGGCTAAACATTCGGAAAACAATCTCCTTTTTAAGCGCCAAGCGAGGCGGAGTAGCGCTCCGAAGCGAATGGGCCTTGCAAAACGCTTACCGCTGCTACGGTCAGTACGCCTCTGACAACAACCCACGCCATCTCGCTGAAGCGCGCGCACTGCTCGAACCGTTTGGCCTTCAAACGGCCATTGAATGAGCCTATACATCCTCGGTGGCGCTCTCCGCGGCCGCTCCCTCAAAACCCCCAAGCACGCCAAAACAAGGCCGACGACAGCACTTGTCCGCGCCGCCGTCTTCAACATGTGTCAGCACCGCATTGAAGGAGCCCGTTTTCTCGATCTATTCGCTGGCAGTGGAGCCATGGGATTCGAAGCGTTGAGCCGCGGAGCTGCCTTTGCAACGCTCGTAGAGACAGACCACGAAGCTCTCAAATGCATTGAAGAAAACTGCAAAAAACTCGATGTGCTACAAAGCACGCAAGTACTTGCCATCCCTGCCTTGCGAGCCTTGAAAAAAGCGGGGGAACCCTACGATTTGATCTACATCGACCCGCCCTACGAGCTCGACATCCTGGACGTATTGCAAGCAATCGTCACCTCCAAGCTCCTAAAAGCGGACGGCGTCGTATTCCTCGAAGAGCGCTTCGATCCCAAAAAAGCCCCTCCCCAATGCCCAGGGCTCGCGCTGCGCGACACCCGCCGCCACGGCATCACCAGCT
>CAYGHT010000230.1:0-1599 GCA_964349755.1 uncultured bacterium | reverse complement strand
CATCCGACCCAAATATTATCAATCTAGCAGCTGGGGTAGATCTCTCATCAATCGCAGCCAAATGCAATCAATCAGGCTATGTACGCACATTTGTCCTCTACCATCAAGACGCAGAGAATGATTTTCCCGAATGCGCCTGGTTTGGCGGAGTGCTTCCTCTTGATCCAGGCTCTGAAACCTGGAAATTCAAGCGGCTGAATTCTATTTCCTACTCTAACCTCACCAGCACGCAATCGCAGAACGCTAGAAACAAAAAGGCCAACACCTATGAGTTCATTGGAGGGGTTGGGATTACCAGGGAAGGAACGGTCGCTCAAGGAGAATTCATCGACATCGTTCGAGGAGTAGATTGGCTCACCTCCCGCATCCAAGAATTCGTTTATTCCGTCTTGGTGAATAGCAATAAGGTCCCTTATACCGACGCCGGAATCACAGCGATCGAATCGGAAGTGAAAAGAGCTCTTCAACTCGGAATCAGCAACAACTTCATAGCGAATGACCCTGCGCCGACAGTAACGGTGCCAAAGGCGGCAAACGTACCGCCAACCGATAAAACGCAGAGGATTTTGAGAAATGTCCGGTTCCAAGCGACGCTATCGGGCGCGATACATGTCGTGAATATAACGGGCACCGTAACAGTTTGAAATAGTAGGAGATCACGATGGCAGTCAGAACATACGACCCCAAGCAGGTCATCATCACAGTGGGAGGAGTGCCCATGAGCGGCTTTGCTGACGGCACCTTCCTCAATGTCGATCGAGATGATAATCAATGGACAAAAGTCACTGGCGCAGACGGCACAAGCACCCGGATCAAGAGCAATAACCGCTCTGGAAATATGACCATTACGCTCAAGCAGTCGAGTCCAAGCAACGATGTGCTCTCCGGCTTTGCAAATGTCGATGAGCTCACCAATGCAGGGGTCGTGCCTATTTTGGTCAAAGATCTCAGCGGCAACTCGATCTTCTTCAGTGCCACTGGATGGGTGAAAAAATATCCTTCTTCAGAATTTGGAAAAGACCTCGCAAACCGCGAATGGGTTTTAGACCTGGTAGACCTCGACGTCTTTGTCGGCAGCAACGGAGTCAATGTATGATTCAAACACGAGAAAAACAAATTCAAGGAGCTGTCTATTCCGTGACGCAGCTGCCTGCAAGAAGGGCCCTGCGATTGAAAGCCAGGCTGCTTCGTCTATTTGGCCCAGCTCTTGCTCAGCTATTTCTTCCAGGAAACAATCAAGAGAGCATGTCAGGACTTCCCTTCTCCAAAACTGAGGCCGTCCGCGCTGTAGAGTCTCTCATGGCTCAGCTCGATGACAAAACTTTTGAAAATCTGGTGCTTGAGCTTTGCCAAGGAGTGAGAAAAGATGGAATGGAGCTCACTGAATCTGTGATCGATGTGGAATTTGCAGGCGATCTCGGAACTCTTATGCAAGTGCTATGGTTTGTGATCGATTGCAACTTCGGGTCTTTTTTTGGGGAGAGCGGTATTGGACGCCTATTCGGAGCTACAGCGCCGATGCCGCAGAATCGTCAGCCAGATACGAAAAAAACCTCCATCCGGACATAAAAAGCGAGTTCCTTTTCTGGCGTATTATAT
>CAYGHT010000229.1:0-1631 GCA_964349755.1 uncultured bacterium | reverse complement strand
ACCATGCACGACGACTTAGACAAAGAGAAGCGGGCCTTTACCCAAATTTGGGCCAAGCGGGAAAAACAGATTCAACGAGTGATCGATAATACTATTGGGATGCGTGGCGACTTGCAAGGCATTATCGGTTCTGCCATGCCAGAAGCAGCGGAACTCAGCCTCGAAGCCATTGCTTCGGGGGGAGACGAAGAGACGATCGAACCATGAAAGAGAACAAGAATCAAGGGACCGAACAGATAAGTAGAGATATATACTCTACCCTTTATGGTCAATTAAATACTGAGCAAAAGCTAGCCGTCGACACGATCGAGGGACCGGTTATGGTGATTGCCGGCCCCGGAAGTGGCAAGACGCAGATTCTTACGTTGCGGATTGCCAATATACTACGTAAAACCCAAATGAACCCGCGAAACATTCTGGCACTGACCTTTACCGATAATGCCGCCCAAAATATGCGGAAACGCTTGGTCTCGATTATTGGCGCCCCAGGCTATGGCGTAAGCATCTATACCTTCCACGGCTTTGCCAATAGCGTGATCACCGAATTTCCGTATAAATTTCAGTTCGCCAAAGAACTCGAACAGATTGATGAAATAGAGCAAATCGAGTGTATTGAAAAGCTACTCGATACCTTACCGCTCAATGAGCTCCGGCCAGTACGGGCACCGCAGCACTACTTACGAGAGATTCTTTCTAAAATTGGCGAACTGAAAAAAGAGAACATCACCCCCAACGAACTCCGACGGTTAGCCAAGGAACGTACCGAGTTTCTGGTGACTGATACGAGCAGTTTTCACGAAAAAGGCGCTCACAAAGGCAAAATGAAGGCCTCGGTAGTCGATGAGCTGAAGCACTTAGGGCGAAACGTGGAGCTTGCGAGTATCTACGAAGCGTATCAAGAGATGTTGCAGAAAAAAGGACTCTACGATTATGAGGATATGATTCTTTTTGTGGTAAAAACGCTTGAGGATGATGCCGACTTAAAGGCCTACTACCAGGAAAGATATCAATACATATTAGTCGATGAGTACCAAGATACGAATAATGCTCAAAATAAGCTCATAGAGTACTTAGCGGACTTTTTCGAAAGTCCAAACCTATTCGTGGTAGGCGACGATAAGCAATCTATTTTCCGTTTCCAGGGCGCGTCGATGGCAAATATGCTCGCCTTTTACCGACGGTATCCGGATATCAAAATAATCAGTTTGCGCCATAATTATCGATCGAATCAGACTATTTTGGATGGAGCGCATCGGGTGATTTCGAATTCGACTGAGAGAATCACCAAGCACATCAGCGAGATCAACGACACGCTGATCGCGCATCAGAAGCTAGAATCAAGAATCAAGAATCAAGCAGATTCCCGATCAGAAGCGCTGATGCTTTCTATCGAGAATGACGGGGGGAAAGTACCCATAAGTCTTGGGGTGTTTTCGACACTGGACACGGAACGATACTTTGTTGTTCAAAAGGTTAAACAACTTATCGAACAAGGGACTCCGCCACACGAGATTGCCATCATCTACAAAGAGAACCGCGAAGCTGAGGGTTTTGCGGAGCTTATGGGTCGACTGAATATTACCTATAGCCTAGAGCGGGGGAGCAATGTACTTATCGATAACGACATTCGA
>CAYGHT010000228.1:0-1643 GCA_964349755.1 uncultured bacterium | reverse complement strand
GGGTGGCGCATGTGGAGTTCATCCTCGAGCACGTAGACCTCGCCGCATTTGCGCGCGACGAAGTGCGGCGCCTCGCGGCGCGCGTGAGCCACGACGTTGCCCACCTCTCGCTCCAGGCGGTGCGCGCGGCCGAGCGCCTCCTTACGCGCCTTGTGATGCATCTGCGCACACGCCGCGCGGTAGATACCGCGCCGCGCGAAAATGTGCGAGAGTTCGTGAAGACCCTCTCCGACTTCAAAGGCACGCTCAATGCGAAGCATCCGGAAGTGAAAGGGGAGGAGTAAAAAAAGTGCCGGGATAGCTCAGTTGGTAGAGCAACTCACTTGTAATGAGTAGGTCGTCGGTTCAAATCCGACTCCCGGCTCCAGATTATTTAGGAGTCGTTGTCGCGAGTGCGCCTTTGGGGAACTGCTTCTCGAGGTCAGCGAGCGAGGTGAAGCCGTAGGAGTGCTTGCCGTTGACCACAAACGCGGGCAGTGAGCGCTGGACTTTATTGATAGCGATGAAGGTCTTGAGCGCGCCGAGGTCGAGATTGTAATCAAACGAGTAGACGCGCAAGCTGGGGTACGTGTCGCGCAGGTAGGAGAGCGCATAGCCGGCTTTATTGCAGTCGGTGCAGTCGCCCGCATTGCTGTAGAAATAGAGGACGGTCAGCGGCTTCTTCGCGCCGCAGGCGGCGGCGAGTTCGTTCGTGATGAGATAGTCGCGTATCTCGAGCAGGGAATACTGCTCTTTCAGGCGCGTCACCTGCGCGTTATTACTGCCGAGCTGACCTTCGGTGTAGGAGAGGCGATTGCCCATATCGGCGAGCTCGCCGATGAGTGTCGTCGAGGAGGCGGAACTGTCGCAGGGCGCCGCTTCGAGCAGGGAGAATTGCGTGTCGAGGGAGAGGATGTCGATGGAGAGCTGATCCTCGATGGTCGAGAGCTCGGTTATGCGTGCGCGGTTCAAGTAATCAACCGTGTAGGCGATAGTGCCGGCGAGCACGATGGTAATGGCGAGCGCTATGAGGATATTGCGGGTGACGAGTGACATACGAAAATATTAAGACGACTTCCAGTCGCGACTCTTGCCGAAGGTGACGTCGGCGGTGGCTCGCAGGAGCCAGAGCGGCGCGACGAACCCGTAGAGGAATGTGTATGAAATGATACCGAGCATAAGCTTGCCCGGTGTTTTTGAGACGCGCTTCCCGATGACGATGAATATGAGTGAGGTGAGGAGCATCGTGACGCCGAGGAGGAGGAAGAAGTCGACGGGAGCATAGAACCAGTCGAATGAGCCTTTCGGCGTGAAGACGTAGGAAAGCGGGACGCCGGCGTGGATTTCAAGCGCCGTCACGCCGCTTTTTACTAGCGCGAATATCGAGACGAGGAAGATGAGGATGCCGCTCCCGATGGCGAGGACAGCGGTGGGGAGGACGAGCATACCGAGCACTCCGTGCTTCTTCGCACCGATGAGGTCGCGGTAGTCGCCGAGGACATTGCGGATGAATCCGGTGGTCCAGCGGGTGCGCTGCTTCACGAGCTTGAAAACGGTATCCGGCGACTTGGTGTAGACGCGCGCGCGCGGGGCGTTCTCTATCTCGTAGCCGGCGCGCTGGATGCGGAGCGCCATTTCCATATCCTCGGTCTGGTGCGCGTGGC
>CAYGHT010000227.1:0-1683 GCA_964349755.1 uncultured bacterium | reverse complement strand
GTGTACCATGAAATTGAGCATCCAATCGCCTTGGAAGCTTGAGCCCGCTTCCCAAAGGACATTGCGGTAAAACATGCGCACCATCGGGGTTATAATATGTTGGCGAGTAAGCTGCGGCTCGTGCTGAAACGATACGATGAACCAGCTAGAGAGCTCGTCATACTCGGACGGGTACGCTGCAATTCCAGCGCGGATTTGAGACTGGTATACGTTTGGGCCATTCGTGGGGAGTAGCGCTTGAAACTTTCCAGAAAGATAAAAGCGCCTGCTCTCAATGTCCGCTTCGATTCCTGGGAGCCCAACGAATCCAGTTTTTCCCTGAAAGCGATTTGCTCCCGCACCGCCGAAGATGTAAATATTGGCCTGGTGGTCAGTCTCATTCCAACGATGAACGAGGTAGTTGAGCTGCGGAAGATAGGCTTGCATCTCGCCCTCTGGCATATCCATTCGCATGTAGCGGCCCGCAATGGCCATGTCGTTCCGGAATGAGTAGGTTGTCATGAAGTCATTTAAAAATGGCTGGTTCCACGTCATGACGCTTGTCGCCCCTTGGTAGGACACTGGATGCGCGCGGGCGCGAGATAATCCGCCGAGACTAGCTATTAAAGTAACGAGAAATGTTGCGATGCCCGCTTTCATGTAAGTAAATACGATGGGCCAAGTGATTTTGTGACAAGCAAAAGCCTGATTTTTGACTCTATTGCGCACATAGACATACACCTTGGCGGAATGCCGCCCGTAGAGTTCAGCAAATGCTCGCTCGTCTCCGTTTTGATAAACTCTCATAAGTTCTTCGTCGCTCAGGTCACTTAGCTCTGACATCGCGCTCCTTCAGTAAATAATACGATTCTAAAAAAGATTTTGTGACAACGATAGGATTCCCCAATTGCCAACAAATCATAAAAGTTTACATAATGCAGCTTTCCAGAAGAAAAAAAATCCCCCCTTGTCAGGCTGCCCGGGTTTGTTTAAAAGGGAGGCTTATGCGATTTTTTAAACCTCGCTTGATGTCGTTTTGGATTTGGACCTCCCCCCTCGCCCTCATGACTGGCGCCGCGTTGATGACGCCCCCTTTTCTCCCGTCGGCCTACGCCGAAGGGCTCAGCTGCACTGCCAATGCCCTCCCCGAAATGCTTGAGAGAGTCTCGCCCGGTGTGGTCAACATCAGCTCCACGACGGTCACGAATTATCGAATCTACGGAATGGACGAATACCTCCGCCTCTGGGGCATTCCTCAGGAACGCAAGCAAACCGCTCTCGGCTCAGGTTTTCTCATTGATCAGAACGGCTTCATCCTCACCAACAATCACGTGGTAGCCCGAGCCACTGAAGTCATGGTCACACTTCAGGACCAGCGCCAGTTTCGCGCAAAAATCATCGGAAAAGACGAAAAAACAGACTTAGCGCTACTACAGCTTCGCACAAAAGAACTCGGCACCCCCACCCAACTCAAACCCGTGCCACTCGGCAACTCGGACCTCGTCCGAATCGGCGAAAGCATCGTCGCTGTGGGAAATCCGTTCGGCCTGCAACACACTGTCACGCACGGCATCGTCAGCGCAAAGAATCGGACCATTGGCCTAGGACCGTTTGACAACCTCCTTCAGATCGATGCGTCCATCAACCCCGGCAATAGCGGTGGACCGACGTTCAACCTCAAAGGCGAAGTGATCGGTATCAATT
>CAYGHT010000226.1:0-1715 GCA_964349755.1 uncultured bacterium | reverse complement strand
TTTTGACGATGGGCAGCGGGTCTGTGGCCGAGCAGATTATAAAAATTGGGATCGAAAACAAAATCCCCATTATGCGAAACGTAGAGCTAGCGAGAGAGCTTTACACCAAAGGGAAAATTTCTGATTATATTCCTGAAGACACGTATGAAGCGGTGGCAGAAATTCTCAAGTGGATCAAATCGCTTGAAGAGAACCCCGATATCAATGAGGAGCTCTTGAAGTGAATAAGTTTTTAAATAATCTCACGCGCATTTTTGGCGGCGATCGAGCCCTCAATTCGATTTCTGGTTCAAGCGATCTCATTTTAGCGGGACTCATCATCGCCATCATCATGATGCTGATTTTCCCAGTCTCGCCCCATGTGATCGACGTGTTGATCGCCGTCAACCTCACAGTCTCGGTCTCGCTGCTCTTTGTCGCCCTCTACATCCAAAAAGCGATCCATCTGTCGATGTTCCCCTCGCTTCTACTCATCACGACCCTCTATCGATTGGGCGTCAACATCTCGTCCACGCGTCAGATTTTGCTAAAGGCCAACGCGGGAAAGATCATCTTCGCCTTCGGAAACTTCGTCGTGGGGGGCAATTATGTGGTGGGCGGTGTGATCTTTCTCATCATCACGATCGTCCAGTTCATCGTCGTCACGAAGGGCGCTGAGCGAGTGGCCGAGGTGGCAGCCCGCTTTACATTGGACGCGATGCCTGGCAAACAAATGTCGATCGACGCCGACGTTCGCTCCGGAGTCATCGACCAACAACAGGCGCGCGAGCTTCGCTTAGGCCTCACGAAAGAAAGTCAGCTCTACGGAGCCATGGACGGCGCGATGAAGTTCGTCAAAGGCGACGCCATTGCCGGCATTGTGATTGCGGCGATCAACATCATCGGCGGTCTGATCATCGGCGTCATGATGCATGGAATGACGCTTGGCCAGTCGGCGAAGATCTATACCTTGCTGTCCATTGGCGACGGCCTCGTCTCTCAAATTCCAGCGCTCATGATTGCGATCACGGCGGGTATTGTCACAACGCGCGTCTCAAGCGAGCGGAAAGACGCGCACTTGGGCAAAGAGATCTCCGAGCAGCTGCTCAAACAGCCCAAAGCGCTCATGATCGCGGGAGCCGTTCTCCTCCTCATGTCTGCGATTCCAGGCTTTCCGACGTGGGTGTTTCTCTTGCTCTCTACCTTCGTGGGCTCAGTCGGCTTTATGTTCTGGCATAACGCCAAAAAGGTTGCGACAAAGACCGGCGCCTCCTCCTCAGCCGTCGATGCCGAAATGCCCGGCCACGCCATGGCGTCTACCGCCAGCGACGCGTACGCATTGACACTCCCCGTCGTACTGGAAGTGGGCACGGCCATTTCTCTACTCATTCGCAAAGACAAACAAGGGACGACCTTCATCGATCAAATGATTCCAAAAATGCGGCACGCCATCTATCAAGATTTAGGCGTCCGCTTTCCTGGAGTTCACGTCCGGACCGAATCGCCCTCGCTTGAGCCAAACGAATATGCAATTCACTTGAATGAAGTGCCCATTCTTCGAGGAAAAATCATCTTGAAGCACCTCCTCACCAATGAAGTCGAAGAGACGCTGCGCCGCTACAACATCCCCTTCACCACGCTCGCTGGGACGTTTGGCATGCCGAGCCTTTGGGTTGATGAAAAATACCAGAGCATTTTGCAAAAAGCAGGCATTCGCTTCTGGACCGGCATGGAGG
>CAYGHT010000225.1:0-1758 GCA_964349755.1 uncultured bacterium | reverse complement strand
GCTAGAGCGACAATCGGCCTAGTGATCACAGCAGGCTTTCCCCCTTCAATGGTAAACCCGCTCTTTGCATCGAGAAGAAGGCAGTCGGTTAGATCGCTGTTTTTCAAAATGCTGCGAGACACCTCTGCATTCAAAAAACTCGTCTCAAAAAGGACACTTCGGATGAACGAAACCTCCTGTAAAACAGAATCGTTCCAGCAGCTTCGATTCAACTGAGAATCATAAATGGAAACTCGCTCAAAAAGAGAGCTTAAAAGCGCTGCATTATTAAAATTGGAGCGACGGAATACGCAATCTTGAACTACTGAGTGAATCCACTTGGAATTTTCAAACAGACACGAATCGAACGTGTTCTTAGAAAACTTCACAGACTGCAGCGTCGAATTGGAAAAATCGCAGTTTGAAAAAAACAGATTTTTCAAGATACAAGGCCGATTCATTCGCTCGATCTTGAGAGCATGAATGTGGCTTGAGAATCCTTCGCGAATTAAATGGGATTCCACATCTGGGATTTCTTCTGGACTTTGATCCATTGCCCATTGAATTTTGCTCCAGTCATCTTCTGTGAGCGGCTTTCCAAAATAGTTGCGATGCAGCGTCTGTAAATGGGGCTTTGCCTTGTAAATTCGGATTGCAGCCAACGCTGCATTCGCCATTGCCTCAGGCCATCTTCCTCGGCCCGCATATTCCCCATAGGACTGGTACAATTCGAGACCCGCCTGAGTCAACAAAGAAAGAGTCATCCATCCAGCACCGCCATACCAAACCGATGCCACGTGGATCGCGCAATGAACCAACGCTAAAACATTTTCGCTCGCCCCTCGCCACTGTTTTTTGCTTAAGTGGAGAACCAAACTACCCGAGCGACTGATGAGTAAATATCCATTGGAAACAACAAACTGCACCAGCGGGAAAAGAATCGTCAGTCCCAAACAAGAAACCGCAACAGTCACACGAATTAAACTGACGCCCATCGCTCGCCAAGCTTGGCCTGCGCAATGAGTTTTTGCTGCGGACAAATGGGTCCAAATCTGACAACCACCCATGCCAATCGATACAAGAATTTGGCCTCTTGAGTGAAGACTCAAGAAAGGGAGGGCAATTGCGACAACCCTCTGAATCGATTCATGTTTGATTTGTTTAGAATCGCCAAAGAGCGGATCCACTCGCCTGTTTGGATCAACATGCAATACGCTATTCATAGGCAACTATGATAAGCATTTACAACACATTAATCAAATAAAAAGACAATATATACTAATTAGCTTTTATTTCATTCTGAATATTAAACGAACTTTAAATGAACCAAAATTTTCCTTGCAAGAATGCTGTTCTACGCCTGACCGCTACCCATACAACGCAAAACAATTTTACTTTCCTCAGCCGCTTTATGTAAACTCCCCCCTTCGAACTAACAAAGAGGTTCTCTCATGTCGATCGACCAAGAAACTGACTGGGGTTGGGTGTTTGCCAGAGGCTTTTCGACACTGGTTGAACCAGTCGCGCGGCTGACGGAGTTCGGATTTCGCTTGATGACGCCGACGGACCCTAAAATCTTCGACAACTACTCCACTGTCTTCCAAGAAAAGGTGTATCGAGGGCTTGTGGGAACCTCCATTCTCGGAGGGACTGCGTTGACGTTGGCCCTTGTTCCTGCGGGGATTTTAGTGCCAGCGGTTTTGGGATACGGATTTTGCCTACTCACCTCTCGACTCGGCGCTTATTACCTCCAGAGCGCGAAGGGATATACCTATGTGA
>CAYGHT010000224.1:0-1767 GCA_964349755.1 uncultured bacterium | reverse complement strand
AATAAGCGGTTTATTTAATTACGGATATAGCTGCGTTCATCAATTAGGTGACTGGGCCTCTGAAAAAATACTTAACGCTGCGGGCGCGAGGATGGGCTTTTGCGAGTCTACCCCCACTCCTAAAGCTCCCACCCCCTCTCGTTGGGTAAAGAGCGTTGACCAAGTCGTAGAATGGACGCAAAAAGCACATCATCAGCTAACAGAAACAAGACTACACCGTTTCTTGACGAAAGGAAAACTTGGGGTAGCGATCACACAGTGGGCCAAACAGCTGAGCGCTGAAACCGCAGGCGCTCTTTCTGCTTCGTTGCTTTATTCTTACCTTCTCGAACAAGCGACCACTCAATCTGGCAACCAGATGGGGCAACTGGCTAGCTACATGCTTCTTGTTTTACCCGCTCTTTGCGCCACTGTTTATACTGCAAGAAAACAGGGAAGCTCCAACCATCGTCAAACGATGGCTTGTGCTCTAGGAACCGCGGCTTTGGCTTGTGTTGCTCCTCAAGTTTACGGAAAAGCAGGAGGTCGGCTAGCTAATTTAATCGGTCAGAGCCTGTCTTCCGCAGCTGGAGGTTGGCTCGTCCATCGAGCTGTTGGAGGAAAGAAAGAAATGCTCCCTTACATCGCTAAGGAAGCTCTTGCACAAGGGATAGTGACGCTTGCTTTTCCTCAGACAAAAACGTGGTTTCAAACGCTAGTGCGAAATCCTCTGTATAAAGCAGCGTTCAACAATCAAAACCAACTCAGAGCGTGGAAAGATCAGACCATTCAATTGACCCAAACCCAAAGCAAAAGCGGCATTTCTCTGGTTCGATACGCGGAAGGGATTTTAGCACGGCAAATTCACGCAACTTGTTTAAGCACGGCAAATCCTTACTTGGCAACGCTTATAACTTCCCTAAAATCGATCTCTAAGCCAGTGGGAGAATTCTTAAGCACCCAGATGCAATCTTCCCTTCAAACCATTTCCGAAGACATCGCTCATTGTTTCATCAAAGGGCTCGACCTCTTTGCGTTCCACATAAACCTTTCCGGAGAGATTGGGGTTGCGTACAAGAAATTTCAAGAAAATCCATTGGATGAAAATGCCTATGCTCATTTAGAGCAAAAGGTCCTGCAGATTTTAGATCAATCGCTCGCTTATCGGCCCACTTACGCCCAGCTAAAGCCGAAGATCGAGCAAGTGGTTCGCTTAAAAATTGCTGAAGCTGAAGAATACGTAGGCGCGGGGGTTTTACAAGAGCCCCAAGAAGCCTACATCAAAGCAATGGCGCTTTTATTTTTCACCGCCTACATTCCGTTCATGGTGACTCAAGCCCCCCATCTCTTGGAGCAAATCTCACCATCCGAAGAGCGTCGGATACTTTCCCATGTCGTCGCAGCCGGAGAGCACTTGCTTGAATCGACTCCACTTCGAGCTGTAAGTAGCGCCTTCAAAACCGGAAGCAGCGCCGTGATTGAACTCATTGACGACGTCAATCAAGCAATAAGACCGCAGCGCCCCTTAAGCGCCCGTCAAACAGAACACTCCTTCACGTTTGGTCAACAAGTGAAGAGCTTGTTCTTGAGCCTCATCCTTGGCCTTTACGGCTCTCTCATGAAGCTCTACTCACTTGCATCTACTCGTTGTAATACGGTTTCCACTTAAAACTGGACTTTGGGCCAGTTATACCTCGAGCGGTCACAAATTGCGCTTTTGAAGGGGTTGCAGCGGCCCATCTGCGAAGGATCGGGGCGAGGCGTGATATTAGAAATATCAACCTCGCC
>CAYGHT010000223.1:0-1785 GCA_964349755.1 uncultured bacterium | reverse complement strand
CGGTTTTTCGTGTAGGCGTCGCGAATGCCGCTGATGCCGGGATTGACATGTGGTCTAACTTCGGTCCCGTATTCCAAGTAAAGCATCTTAAGCTTTCTGAAAAATTGCTGGAACAAATTGCAGATGCAGTTGCAGCAGCAAACCTTGTAGTCGTTTGTCGAAGCAATGAAGTTGAAGAAATCGAGAGGGTACTGGCTGAATCAGAATGGTCATCGAAAGTCCAGGCCATCATTACGGATAATGATTTGCAGAAGTGGTATGCCATCGCTTTCAGTGAGGAGTACAGGAGCTCATTGGGTAAAAAGATATTAGCGGAAATCGTAAACCAATTCGAATTTGAATTTCCTTCCGGTAAGGAGCTAGAGCCGTTCATGAAACAAAGAGCTTATGACAAGTACATTGTATTGACAAGCAAGGAATGATTTTCAAAAAGAGGCCTCGGGGCCTCTTTTTGATCTCCTACGCAATTCACCTTTTGTTGGTTTGTTCTACGGTGGGTTCCATCCCCACTTCTCCAACGACAGTAAGAGTGAGTTTGGTGGGCAATTTCAGAGTGATCTTTTTCTCGCCGTTGTCATCGGCTTCTTGGGGGTCATGGTAGACCTTCTCAATAGATCGGATCACGAACCCAAGAATTTCTTTCTTTTCATCAGGTTCAGTAAATCGATCAGCTAAGAGCTTGGTATAAGACTGAAGCGAAAAGCCGATCGTGGCTTTAAAGCTATACTTTTCCAGAAAATATCGTTCTTTGACGTACTGGGTAGTAGAAAAACCTATCCCGAAAATAAGCGGGGTGGTCATCGTCAAGCGTAGCCAAAATAAGGTATTGAGGCCATCTCCTTTATGTGAAGTGTAGTATATGACAACTAATATGATTGTGAGAAGCAGTATTCCAAAAAGCGATATTCCCAACCAAAGGTCAACTGATTTTTGAATCTCCTTTTTTCGATCCCCGAAAGAGCTCGCCTGGGAAACATCCTGACTAATGCTCAGGATGTCATAAATGTTTTGCTTATATTCCTCGCTCGCCGTCTTAAATTCCTCGATCCTGCTTTTTGCAGTATTGCTTTCAATCATTAGGTCGCCTGTCTTGTCTCGGTCACTTTTAGTCTGTCTGACCAAATCCTCCGTCACGTTTTTTGCTTGTTGAACCTGTTCTTTCAAGGCGTGTGATACTTCCAAAATAGCCCTGAGACCATTTTCTGGGTCCTCGATCTTGGCCTTCAATTCGGAAAACCCGCCAGTAAAGTAATCTTCGATTTCCTTCACCTTTGATGACACTGAGGCCAGATTGGTCTCAATGTTTTTCAGGCTTTCTTCTGAATTAACCTTGAGCCCATCAATTTGCGCCTTCAGCTCGGAGGCTTTATTCAAGTTCGCCAGCAGCCCGCCTTCTCCGTCCTCGAACTTGGCCTTCAGCTGAGTGAATCCGTTATAATCCTCCTCAATTTTAGCAACCCTCTCTTTGGCCAATCTTAATGAGGTATTGATTTCATCAAGTGCTTGTTTGGCCTCTTGAACAAGCTGCTCGGAGCTTTGGTCTAAGTCCTGTTCTTCACTCATATTTCAGCTTCTGTTTACACCCCGACTGCTCCTGTGTCAACAAATTCAAAAATGAAAAGACCTCGGAGTCTCTTTTCATTTATCCGACTGTAATCTTCCCTTCCTTAACCCCAATCCTCACCTTCGAATCCTCCTTAATCTCCCCCTCAAGAATCTTGATTGAAAGCGGATTCAGAATCGCATCCTGAATCAACCTCTTGAGCGGCCTCGCACCAAATTCCG
>CAYGHT010000222.1:0-1812 GCA_964349755.1 uncultured bacterium | reverse complement strand
CAATTCAGCGACTGCTTTGTTTTGCTTTTCGAGCGACTCTGTTAGCTTCTTTGCAATTTCTTCAGCGATTCCTTTTCTCGCTTTGTGATTTTTCGCATGACGTACTGACGGCTTCTTTTCAATTCCCTTTTTAGTGAAGCGTTTGCTTTCCTTTGGTTTTGGTTTGCCGAGTGGAATCTTTGAGAAATCCGTCATCACACTGTCGCCCTTGTCCACACCATCCAAGCCGAAGTATTCTTCTCGAGCTTCGTTGATGCTTATGACTGGCTGAAGACCAACTGCGGCTTTCATTTCTTCAATACGTTGAGCTCGATCTTCAGGGACCGGATCACTAAAATCGAGATACAAATTATCGCCGTAACGAGGAACAAGAAACTCATTGAGCTGTTGCACCATGAGTTCAAGTTTTGGTTTTATTGTTCGGGCGGCGAAGACATAGTTGGATGTCTCGGCTGTGGCACGATTGGTTTCTGATTCGGAGCTTCCGAGAATAGTTTTTGGCACACGAAATCCGCTCAAGATTTTCTCGCGCATGACTGACTGCATGTTAGCGAAGTCCATGTCTTTCGGATTGCTACTTGCTTCGTCATACTTCACGCCCTTCGGAAGAACTGCGACACGGTATGCATTTCCTGCACCCTTGTATAGATTTTCAAAAGAGGCACGAAGAACTTTCATCTGCGCATCAGTGATGGCGTTCTCTGAAGAGAGCAGACCTCCAAGACGAGCACCATTCTTGAAATAGTTCATGTTCACTTCGTTTGCGAAGTTATCCGTCTGAATCCAGTCAATGATCGCTTGGACTGTACCAATACCTTGATATGGATCGTTTGGATCTGGATATTTAAAGTGGAGAATTTCATGCTGTTGGAAAACTTGAGTTTCTCCATTCACTGAATATTTGTAGCCTTTTATAAACTCAGGGAGTTTTGCAGGGATCGGAGCAGTGTGTTTTGGACTTAATACAAACAGAGCCGTTGGTTTATCCGTATCGCTTTTTACTCCGTCCAACAACCAGTAGGAATTTCCTGCGAGCTCTAAGTGAGATGATGTGATGTATTTCAAATCGTAGCCGGTCTGGAAAGGATTCACTCCGTCGAGCAAATCGAGGAGTTCGTGATCAAATATTTCTTCGTGCGTTCCGTCTTTGGTAACTTGAAACAATCGGAACTTTTGCTTTGCTATTTCTTCGGCAATTGCACGCACGCATCCGTACACCCAGCCGTTATAAAGTTCCATCGCTTTATCAACCGAAGTCTTTCGAGATTTTGACCAGACAAGAAATGGATCCGCATCACTGATACCCGAAGCAAGCGACAGATTAGTCGCTTTGCGTGAGAGTCCTATGATGTTTAATGCTTTGTCGAATATATTCATACAAATAAAAAAGAGGGCTTGCGGCACGAGCTAATCTCTTTCGAGACGAATTCGTGTCACAAGTCCTCTTGGGTATCAAGTCAGACTGACCAACTAAATTTGAAAGGTACTACTAAAGTGTAGCGCGCACCGATTTTAAAGCGCAAGGCCACCTACAGTGGAAAAACTCTAAACTCATCACTGGCTTCGGGCTTACGTTTTACAGTATATTCCGCCAGTGTTATTTTGCCGTCTTGGATCTTGATCACTATCTCGCCCATTTTAATTTGTTCAGCAAGTCGCATGATCTCTGCCCATTCAGGCGTGATTTGTTTTAGTACCTTTGGTTTTTGAGGTGATTCGTTCATATGAGTCCTATTACTTCGGGATTCTGCATGCCTTGCTGTACGAGTCCGAGAATGAGATACACGAATGCATCGACTAGGTCATCGTGTT
>CAYGHT010000221.1:0-1833 GCA_964349755.1 uncultured bacterium | reverse complement strand
GTTTTATGGTAATCGAGATGGTCTGGATATAGGTTCGTAAACAGCGCCATGTCGAGCTGAATTTCGCCGACGCGCCGCTGCTGCAAGCCGTGCGAGGAGACCTCGAGGCTAAGCGCACTCGCGCCGCCCGACACCATCTCGCGAAGCAGTTTGTGATTTTGGACTGCGCTATGAGTCGTCAACGTCGAAGGGCGTCTTTCCAGCGGCGTGATGGTTTCAACCGTGCTGATTAGGCCCGCTCGATCCCCCAATCCATTGAGCAAATGCCAGATCATGTAGCTCGTCGTCGTCTTGCCCTTGGTTCCCGTCACAGCGGCGATGAAAAGCTCTTTGGACGGATGGCCATAAAATCGGCTGGCGAGAAACGGCTCTAGCGCGCCTGGATCTTTCAGCAGAACTTGCGTTGCCTGCACAAATGGATCTGGGGCGTCGCTTAAAATTGCAGCGGCTCCAAAGCGGGCAGCATCCGCAATGAATTCAGCGCCATCCAACGCGGTTCCCTTTTTGGCAATGAAGAGATGGCCTGGCGCCACCGTCCTCGAGTCGATCGAAATGCCAGTGATGTCGACCTCTTTGGAGCCGCGCACCTCAATCCCATCAAGACCGCGAAGGAGCGCTTTCAACTTCATTGTTCACCCTCCATGGCTTTGTTGCATCATGCAGCGCCACTTCAAACCGTTGATGATAAAAAGATAATAACCACAGAGGGCACAGAGAACACAGAGAAAAAAGGACAAACACGCCCGTTTCAGAGCCTCTGTGTGCTCTGTGCTCTCTGTGGTTCATTTATAAATCCAGGTACGCATTATCTTAGGTGAACATGAATTATGCAACAAAGCTACCCTCCATTGTGCTTGGCGTATTCTGCCTTCAACTGTTCGACCTCAGCCACCCAATCGGCCCGCTTGGGGTCTCTACGCGGATCGCCGGGACCATAGCCCCATGGATCATCGGGCTCGACACCCAAATACTGGAGCGCTGCCGTCGCGATCTCTCGAAAAATAGGGGCAGAGCACACTCCGCCGAGTTGTTGCTTGCCCACGCCGGGAACAATTTTTTTCTCTGGATCATCGATGGAGACGAGAAGCACAAAGCGGGGATTTTTGGCCGGAGCGAAACCGACAAATGAAGAAATGTGGTGATCTTTCGAGTAAATGCCATCGATGATCTTTTCTGCGGTCCCCGACTTGCCCGCTTCTGTGTAGCCGGGCAGATCGCCGCGCTTTGAGGTCCCCCCCTCTTTTGTGGCAAACTTCATCGACTCGGCAATGCGTCTGGCAATGGTTGGAGATAAAAGCTGCTTTTTAGGAGACATTTTCGTGTTGTCGACAAGCACCTCTCGCGTCCCATCGTCGTCCGTTTTCACAATCTTTCGGACGATGTGCGGAGTTACATCCCTGCCCCCATTGGCGATGATTGCGCAGGCGCGCACGAGCTGAATGCTATTGATCAAAATATTGTGTCCTATGGCCAACGAATAGGGCGTCGGCGTCGACCACTCGGGCTTGCCGTTCGGATGGAGTTTTCCAAGGCTTGGCACCAATCCAACGCTTTCTGCTGGCAACTCGATGCCTGTCTTCTTGCCAAATCCAAAGAGCTCTGTGATCGCATTGCGATACCAATGTTCGCCGAGCGTCCCAATCAGCCGGTGGACGATCCGAGCTTGGTAGACATTGGAAGATTTTTGGATGGCCAGATCGAGATTTAAAAAACGGTGTAGCCGCGAATCCTTCAATGGCGTCGCTCTTCCAGGGAATCGACCGTCGGCAGTGGGGATCGATTCCTCTGGAGAAAGAATCGGTTTTTTGCCGATGCGGAGGAGCTCTTCGCTCG
>CAYGHT010000220.1:0-1845 GCA_964349755.1 uncultured bacterium | reverse complement strand
CCCTGGGTGCATCGCTTGGCAAAAGAAAACCGATTCCAAATCGAGCGCGTTGCGATTCGATCGCAACGAACTTGCTGGGGCAGCTGCTCATCTAAAAAAACGATCAGCCTCAACCTGCGTCTGATGTTCCTCGATCCAGCGCTTGCTCGCTACGTTCTGTTGCATGAGCTTGCCCACACTCGCGAGATGAATCATTCTCCCAAATTTTGGGCCGAAGTAAAGGCTCTGGAGCCCGATTTTAAGCGGCTGAAGGCTGAGCTTCGCCATGCGGGGAAAGGCATCCCTCGCTGGTTCGATGAAAGCCAACGGGGCCAAGGCGAGTGGAATTTAGAATAACTTGAAGATGTTTGACTTTGAGGAGTCGTATTTTACTTCTTGAGGCTCAACTTGCTCAAGTTCTTTGATGGCTTCAAGAAAATGTTGCTCCACAGCAGATAAAACATCGGCTAATTGCTCTTGATAGTGGGCGTAGTCCGTTTGGGCAAGAGAGAGAGAGGGTCCATCGTGGTTCACTGCTTCCGCATGAAACGAAATGTGCGGCTTTGTTTTGTTTAAGCGCTGATGTGCCGCGTCGCATTTTGCAGCGAGGATGAAGTCGTTTTCACAAAGTCCGCAAATCTTGTGCGTCCACAGCTGAATTTTGACTTTTCCATAGGACAAAAAGAGGTCTGGATGGTGTCCTTCTAGCTCTGCAATGGCGCCCACTTGGTTCGTGAATGCAAGGGCGTCTTGAAAGTTTTTGAATGCGTATTCTTTCTCGAGATGATGCTCCTCGATCATCTTCCAGTTTCTGCCTAATTCTCGATGGAGCTGCGCGAGTGGCTCGCCTTTCAGCGGAAAGGTGCCTGCTTTGCAGGGGAGGCATTTTTTTTGGGAGAGATCGCAATGTGAAGCCATAGAGCAGATCCTTTGGTTTCTGATGAGGAACTTCATTGTGTTCTGTTGCTAAATTTGTGTCCAAAGAAACTAGTGGCAGTCAGCTATACCGTCACTAAATTGGTGGCGATACAGTCCGTTTCTTCAAATGGCCAATTCCTAGCTCTTAACAGAAAACAGCGAATTTCTTGACACGTGTTAAATATTTTTCTTGTGAAAAACATTTTTATTTCTTAACATCGTTTTTCAAAAGGAGGTTTTATGGGAATCCAAAATTACAAACCAGTTCAACTGCGGGTAGTGGAAACGCCAATCCGCTATGTTCCTGGAGTGCATCTTTATCAGAGTCCAGTCTTTCGAAGGTATCAGGCTAACAGATACCTCAATCCATTGGGTCGAACACCTGATGGGGTGGAGGCGTATCATATTCTAAGTCTATGCAGCGCGGAGCTACATCAGATTAGCCAACAAAACAGAGATGCGGAATATCAACGCGTTCACCCTTATCAAGCCGTATTTGACAAGTACACGAAGCCGTGGGTTGAGTATTTTTTTGGTTCTACACCAGAAGAGAGAAGAGCCCTCTTAGTGAAACGAGTGATCGGAGGTGCACTCTCTGTTTTTTTTTATCAATGTCTTTCGTCGTAAGTTCGGGGGTAACCGCTCTCATGACGATCTATGTAAGTTTGCCCAACGTTAAATCTAAAAATTAAGGAGAGGTTATGTCAATTTCCACAGATATTGCCGTAGTGAAGAAGTATGTCGACCCAGGGCTTGTAGCACAGGGCTCGAGAGTCGCCGCATTCATCAATTCAGGAACGTCAGCGACTGCAAATTCTACCGAGACAGTGGCTGTTCGGTTAATCACGAGCACAGCCAATGGTGCTATAGGAGGAGCTTTCCTTGGAGGTACTCTAGCCTGACTTTACGACTTATTTCCTCCTCATAGACTTAACTTGTTCTGCGCTA
>CAYGHT010000219.1:0-1855 GCA_964349755.1 uncultured bacterium | reverse complement strand
GTACGTGGAGAGACTTAACTGACAATGTGAACCAGCTCGCGGGAAATCTTACCACCCAGGTTCGGTCGATTGCCGATGTGGCTACTGCAGTGACTAAGGGTGATCTCACACGCTCCATTGCAGTTGAAGCACAAGGCGAAGTTCTCCAGCTCAAAGACAACATCAATCAGATGATTTCCAATCTTCGCGATACCACCCACTCGAATAATGAGCAGGACTGGCTTAAAACGAATCTCGCCAAGTTCAGCGGTCTCATGCAGGGGCAGCGGAGCATCGAATCGCTATCAAAGCTCATCATGTCGCAGTTGACACCGCTTGTCTCTGCACAGCATGGAGCTTTTTATGTTCTCGAAACCGAGGGTGAGCAGCCAATCCTGAAGCTCATCAGCACCTATGCATTTGTGAAGAGGAAAGGTATCGTTACCCACTTTACACTGGGAGATCATTTAATCGGCCAGTGCGCACTTGAGCAAAAGTCCATACTTGTGACAGATTGCCCAGAGGACTGCATTCACATTGGCTCCGGGATGGGCGAAGCACCGCCAAGAAATATCTTAGTACTTCCCGTTCTCTTTGAAGGGAAGCTCAAAGCAATCATCGAGCTTGCGTCGTTTCAGGAGTTTAGTCAGATCCATCTTACTTTCCTTGATCAACTCATGCAGAGCATTGGTGTCGTATTCAACATGATTGGTTCTAGCATGCGCACGGAAGAACTTTTGCAAGAGCTGCAGAGATCAAACGCGAAACTTGAGGGCAGGAGTAAAGAACTCGAAGATAAAGCTTCTCAGCTTGAGGAAAAGAATCAAGAAGTTGAAAAAGCAAGTGCATCTCTTGAGGAAAAGGCAAAAGAGCTGACTCAAATCTCGAAGTACAAATCGGATTTCTTGGCTAACATGTCTCATGAGCTTAGAACTCCTCTCAATAGTCTTCTGATCTTGGCAAAGTTTCTGGCAGACAATGAGGAAAATGTCCTCCCGTCGAAGTACGTCGAATATGCTAAGACAGTTTATACTTCAGGGTATGATCTTCTGTCCCTGATTAACGAGATTCTAGATCTTTCCAGGGTTGAATCAGGAAAAGTGCAGGTTGCGGCTAAGCGGTTCTCGCTTAAAGAAGTAGCGGAATATGTCGAGAGAACCTTTCGGCAGATCGCAGAACAAAAACATCTGGAGTTCCAAACACGCGTTACCCCCGACTCGCCGGCATATATTAATACCGATATTCAGCGGTTACAGCAGATCCTAAAAAATCTTCTTGGAAATGCATTTAAATTTACGGAACAGGGTTACATCATTCTCGATATTCATCCACTAAGCGAAAAGGTGGCATTTAAGACCGAAAGACTCAAGAGGGCAAAACAGATTTTAGCTTTTAGCGTCACTGATACAGGAATCGGCATTGCCCCTGAAAAACACCAGCTGATTTTTGAGGCATTTCAGCAAGCTGATACTACGACGGCAAGAAAATATGGAGGAACTGGCCTTGGGCTCACTATTAGTCGTGAGCTTGCAGGGCTTCTGGGAGGTGAGATCGGGCTAAAAAGTACACCAGGCAAAGGAAGTATCTTTACGTTCTTCTTGCCCGTTGAAACAGAATCGCTAGAACCTATTTTTGGTCGCGATTATCCACAGGAATTAATTCGAAAGGAGATAGTTCCGAAGGAACAATCAATTGCTCCGCCCATTGAAATTAGGCGTCAACCTGTCCCAGGAGCTTTGCCCCAAAAAGAACGTGCCCACGAGGAAGTATCGACTGTATCTGGCCCTTCTGTCAATTTGACTGGGAAAAAGATCCTCATCATTGAGTACATCGTCTAACCGCCCCACAGTGAACATTTGAAATTGCCCTGGTAAAA
>CAYGHT010000218.1:0-1861 GCA_964349755.1 uncultured bacterium | reverse complement strand
CACGAGCGGCACCGCCACCGCTATGAATTCAACAACAGCTACAAAACGGCCTTCGAAAGCAAAGGCATGGTCTTTTCCGGGACCCTTGAAAACGAGACCCTCTGCGAGATCGCGGAGATCCCCGCCCACCCTTGGATGCTCGGCGTCCAGTTCCACCCCGAATTCAAGTCCAAGCCCTTAGAGCCCCACCCCCTGTTCGTCCATTTCATACGCGCTGCAATCGGCAATTGATGGGGGCTTTGTTGCATCATAAAAAAAATATAACCACAGAGCGCACAGAGAGCACAGAGAAAAGAGGGCAAACACGTGCGTTTCGCGCCTCTGTGTTCTCTGTGCTCTGTGGTTAATAACTTACAACGAGTGGAATGGGACGCATTGCATGCATTGACTTTGGCTTGAAGCGCATTGGGATTGCCCTTTCGGACCCGAGCAAAAAAATTGCGTTTCCTCTCGAGATGGTGCCTGGCGGCCCAAAAGCGATCGAGCACATTCGGCGCGCACTTGCCACCAAGCCAGAACCCGTCGAGCGGATCCTCGTCGGCCTCCCGCTTTTGATGAGCGGCAAAGAGGGCGACATGGTCGTCTTGGTGCGCCGATTTGCGGAGCAGCTGAGAGAGGCGTTTGGCGTCCCAGTCGATCTAATCGATGAGCGTCTCTCGAGCAAACTGGCCGATCAAACCCTGCGCGCTCTCCCGTTGCACAGAAAAGAAAGAACCGAGAAGATGGACACAGCGGCCGCAACGCTGCTCTTGCAAGCTTATTTGGATCAACACCATGGTTAATTTCGTATCTCCTCTCTCAGAGCCCGGACGCACGAGTGCAAACACCGACCCGTGCATCCTCGTCATTTTTGGAGCGACCGGCGACTTAACCGGCCGAAAATTGGCTCCCGCAATCTACAACCTGGGACGCGAGGGACTCCTTCCTCCCAACTTCGCACTCCTCGGCTTTGCCAGACGGGAAAAAACTCATGAGCTGTTTCGCAAAGAGCTCAAGCAAGAGATCAATACCTACTCAAGACAACCCATCGATGAGACGTTCTGGGGCCACTTCGAACCCCAAATCTTCTATCACCGCTCCGAGTTTGACGACGATGCCGGATACCAAAAACTCGGCGAACAGCTCCGCCAACTCGACTCCCGTTTCGCCACGCGCGGCAACCGCGTCTTTTATCTCTCGGTACAACCCAAATACTTTCCCCTCATCGTCGAGAAGCTTAAAAAACACGGCCTCATCTACGAAGAGAGCGATAAACGGTGGTCTCGCGTCATCATCGAAAAGCCCTTTGGCAAAGACGTCGAGACGGCCGCCGCTCTTCAAGCAGACATCTCCAAGCACCTCCAAGAAAGCCAAATCTACCGGATCGATCACTACCTCGGCAAAGAAACCGTCCAGAATCTACTCGTCTTCCGCTTTGCAAACGCCATCTTCGAATCGCTTTGGAACTACAAGCACATCGACCACGTCCAAATCACCGTGGGAGAAGACATCGGCATCGGGACGCGAGGCAATTTCTTCGAAGAAGAGGGGTTGCTGCGCGACATCGTTCAAAACCACATGATGCAACTGCTCACGCTCTTTGCGATGGAGCCCCCAGTCAATTTGTCAGCAGGCGCCATCCGCGATGAAAAAGTCAAAGTACTCCAATCCGTCCGCCCCTTCTCAAAGGCCGATTTAAAAAACAGCGTCGTCCGCGGCCAGTACGGCCCCGGTTTCATCAATGGCCAGCCAGTGCTCGGGTACGCCCAAGAAAAAAACGTCGCACCCACCTCGCGCATCGAGACGTACGTCGCACTCAAGCTATTCATCGACAACTGGCGCTGGGCGGGCGTCCCATTTTACTTACGCGCCGGCAAACGAC
>CAYGHT010000217.1:0-1886 GCA_964349755.1 uncultured bacterium | reverse complement strand
TGCTCAATGCATCCTTCTTCCGCCTTCTTTTCCAGCATAACTTTTTTCAGAAGAATAAAATACAGCGGAATAAACGGTATGGCCGCGCTTGACTGCGTTACTAAAGCTTTATTCACGGAAATGACCCCGCGCCCGCCGATTCTTTTCAGTCGTTCATCCAGCTTTTTAGCCGTGGCCTCTAAATGATCCTTGGCTTTCCCAATCGTACCATTACGATAAACGGCCCGCGTCAATTCGGGGCCAATGTAGGAATAGGCAACTGTTTTTGCTTCCTTGGCGAGACAACCTTCTCTTTCCAAAGCATCCATCCACATCTCCCAATCTTCACCGCCCATGACCGAAACCGTTTGATCAATTTCCTCCTGAGTCGCCGTTTCAAGCGTCACCATTTCTAATTCGCTTTTATCCAAATCAATCGACTTGTTCGTATAGGGTTTTCCAACCGGCTTTAAAACCGACTTGGCTATCAATCCTGTTTTAGGATGCTGACGGCGCGGAGAAGCCAAACTGTAGATAATCAAATCCACTTTCCCTAAATCTTTTTTAATCGCCGCGATGACATCACTTTTCATCTGATCGCTAAAGGCATCCCCATTAAAACTTTTCGCGTAAATCCCTTCTTTACGCGCCTTTTCTTCGACGGCTACCGAATTATACCAGCCGGCTGTTGCTGTTCGTTTTCCATCCGACTCTCTTTCGAAAAACACACCGATGGTCGCCGCTTTACTGCCACCGAAGGCAGCCATTATCCGGGAAGACAAACCATAACCGGTCGACGAACCAATAATCAAAACATTCTTGGGTCCGTTCAACACCGGCTTTTGTTTTCTCACATAATCAATCTGCTCCTGAACATGCTGAGCGCATCCCAATGGATGGGCCGTGGTGCAGATAAATCCTCTAATTTTCGGCTGGACAATCATCAATATTCTCCTTGAATCTTATATAATTTCAATCCGCTTGGGAACAATCACTATTCCCGAAGTGGTCAACACAAATCTTTTCTTATCCTGTTCCACATCATATCCAATTTTGGAATTAGGCGGAATGATCACTTCCTTGTCAATAATCGCATTTTGAATCTTGGAGTTTTCTCCGAACGTAACGCCTTCCATCAAAACCGATCTTTTGACTTCAGCTCCGTTATGAATTTTGACATTTGAAGAAAGAATGGAATTCTCAACAACACCGCCCTCTATAATACATCCGCCCGCAATCATGGAATCGATGATCGATCCTGGTCCATTTTCCGAACTCACCATTTTAATCGGCGGATATTGCTCATGAAAAGTCCGTACCGGCCAGGATTTCTCATACAAATTGAAAATACTTTTTCTTCCCAGCATATCCATATTCGCCTGGTAATACGCGTCACGCGTTCCTATATCACGCCAATAATGCGGCTTGTTATTTTTATCCACAAAATTATGCACAAAAATTCTCCGTCCATTTTTCAACATCTGAGGAATCACATTCTTTCCAAAATCATGATCGGAGACGGCATGCGCATCGATCTCAAGCTCATTTAAAAGCGTTTCTTTCTTGAATAAATAAATGCCCATCGAGGCGAAAATTTCATTCGGACTCTGCGGAATTGTTTTTGGATGGTCCGGTTTTTCCTGAAAACCGCGCACATGATTATCTTGATCAACCTCAATGACACCAAAATTAGAAGCCGTTTCCTTCGGCATCGGGATACACGCGACGGTCACATCCGCATTTTTTTCGATATGATAATCGATCATTTCACGATAATTCATTTTGTAGACATGATCCCCGGCTAAAATCAAAATAAGCTGCGGGTCGCAATCTTTGATCGCATAAATATTCTGATAAATCGCGTCAGCCGTTCCTTTATACCAATCAGAATTAATACGCTGCTGCGC
>CAYGHT010000216.1:0-1910 GCA_964349755.1 uncultured bacterium | reverse complement strand
TCCTCGATTTGCCCGAGAAAATCGAGGAGATTGCGTACCGCGATTTGTCACAAGAGCAAAAGACGCTCTATGCCGAAGCGGCCCGCTCGCTCAAAAACACAATCTATTCCGAACTTCAAGATGTTACGAAGCCAGTCTCGTATGTCCACGTGTTCTCTGCCCTCTCGCAACTCAAGCAGATTTGCGATCATCCATGTCTGGTTCAAGCGGGAACTGTCAAACAGGCCAGTGAACATGCGTCGGGCAAATGGGATCTGTTCGTCGAGCTTTTGCACGAGGCGCTCGGCAGCGGTCAGAAGGTGGTCATCTTTTCACAGTACCTCGATATGCTCGCGATCATTGAGCATTACTTAAGACGGCACAACATCGGGTTTGCGAGCATCAAGGGATCGACTCGCGATCGAAGCGATCAGCTGCGCCGTTTCCGAGAGGATCCTGCTTGTGAAGTGTTCACGGCGTCTCTTCTCGCGGCAGGGGTCGGCATCGATCTGACGGTCGCCTCGATTGTCATTCACTACGATCGTTGGTGGAACCCCGCCAAGGAAAATCAAGCGACCGACCGGGTCCACCGAATCGGCCAAAATCGGGGCGTCCAGGTGTTCAAGCTCGTCACGAAGCACACGATCGAGGAGTCGATCCACGAACTCATCGAAAGGAAAAAGGGGCTTTTGGAAGATATTGTAGGACAGACAGATGCAGATCAAATCAACACGTTAAGCCGCTCCGAGATCCTTCAAATTTTTGAGACGATGTTCAAACAGGTTGAGTAACTGCTTTGTTGCATCATCTATTTTCACCTAAGATTCTCATGGTCAGCATTTACCACAGAGAGCACAGAGCACACAGAGGCTCTGAAATGCGCGTGTTTGTCCTCTTTTCTCTCTAGTTCTCTGTGCCCTCTGTGGTTATAATCTTTTTATCATCAACGGTTTGAAGATATGCTGAATTATGCAACAAAGCCTTGAGTAACTCTTCGAATTCGATTACACTGCTTCCGCTATGTTGCCAAAAATCGCCCTTGTCGGTCGGCCCAATGTGGGCAAATCCGCCCTTTTCAATCGCATTGCCCAAAAACGGCTCTCCATCGTGGATGAGCAAGAGGGGATTACTCGCGATCGCCTTTATGCCAAGGCAGAGCTATTTGGCCGGGAATTCGAGCTCATCGATACAGGGGGCATCGATCCCACCGGCACGGTCCCATTCAACGAAGAAATCAAGATCCAGGCCCTCTTTGCTGTGGGAGAGGCGGATGCATTGGTTCTCGTGGTCGATGGACAGGTGGGTCCCACTGCCCTCGATGCAGAAGTGGCCAAAATTCTTCGGAAAAGCGGCAAGCCAGCGGTGATCGCCATCAACAAGATGGACCGCTTTGACACATCGCTCGACTTGAGTGCGTACCGGAGTTTAGGGATTTCGGAGCTCGTCGCAGTGTCTGCAACGCAAGGCTCCGGCCTCGCAGAGCTGTTGGAAATGGCGCTTGCGCATGTGAGCTCCGAGTGTGTCGTTGAAGAACAGGTGGTTGATGGCACGCGCATCCGCGTCGCAATCGTAGGACGCCCGAATGTAGGCAAATCGACGATTCTCAACCAGCTTCTCGATGAGGAGCGCTCCATTGTCAGTCCACTTGCGGGGACGACGCGCGATGCCATCGACGTACCCATCCGCGTAGGCTCTCAAGATTATTTGCTCATCGACACTGCAGGGATTCGGCGCAAGAGCGCAGAAAAAGAGGTGGTCGATAAATTTGCCGCCATCCGTACCGAAGAGGCCATCGATCGCGCCGATGTGTGTTTGCTAGTCCTGGACTCCTACGAGGGGATCACAACGCAAGAAAAGCGCATTGCGAGCATCATCGAAGAAAAAGGCAAAAGCTGTGTCATTCTCTTCAATAAATGGGATCTAGTGAAGGG
>CAYGHT010000215.1:0-1940 GCA_964349755.1 uncultured bacterium | reverse complement strand
AGGTGTGATTGCGTTGGTTATATATGTCAGTATTAAATGGTTTTGGTTCGTTTTGTTCGAGCAATAAACCTGATTATCTTTTCGATGACCAGCTGCTGGCTCAGTTAGAAGCGAGTTACTCCCAAAATCAAAAAGAATACGACGCGCTGCTGGTCAAAATGTTTGCTCTCATTCATCAAATGGAAGCGCTTCTTAGCTCCTTAAACGAGATCGTCGCTTCGGCAAGATTGGGAAATCTTCAGGCTGCCTCTCCGCTGTTTCAGGTGATGGAATATTTAAATAATATCACGGCTCAAATCGATATATATCAGAATCAAACAAATATACTCACGTCGCAAATGCTAGGTGAAATTTCAGGGATATCAGCAGCGAAGTTGAAAGCATCAGATCCTAAATTCCAAAAAGAAATCCAAACGCTCCTTAATTGTAATGCAGAAGATAAAATCAACTCATCCGAGCTTGATAAGTGCGAAGAGAAATCGCTTGGGTCAATCAAAACCGCCATGAAAGGGATGGACAAAGAAGGATCGACGATCGCTTCTCATGGGAATCAGCACAAAAAGGACGTGGACGCTGTCGTCTTGCCGCTCCTATTCAAGGCCATGGCTTTAAAAGTCGCCGAATTCATCAGTGAAATGAAAGGGCTTATTAAGGACTTGGCTTTAGCAACCTCCCCGAGTGCTTCAGCAAACACTCCCACTTGTGATGAATTGTTTGCAATCATTGCTAATATCCAAACGGCCCTCGATCAAGAATACGAGACTGTTAAAGAGGATGCGAACCATGTTCAACAGATAGCTAATTCTCAGTTTGCGAATCATGCGGATGAGCCGAAATCTGTCGATTCCGAATCTCAACAATCGAAGCTACAAGAATTGTATTTTGAGTTGACTCTCAAAGCGGCAGAATCGCCCCATTTTGGTTTAGGAATGGATCATTCCAGGACTCCTGTAAGATCGATTCTACCACAGAGATAGACACCACGGAGGCCGCGAAGAGCTGCAATTTTTCTTTTAGGAGCGCGAAGGTTTCCCCCTGAAGCTCTGACTTTGCAGATCTCCTGTGGATAATTCTGGGATAAGGTCAGTTTTTTTAGGGATCTATAATGTTGGAGAAAGTTAAAATAATATGTTAACATTGGCTTAATGGTAATACAGGGTTGTTAATATGATTAACTACATTCTTGATTCAGAAACACCTCCGATTCCGGCGCCATTGAGTCCTCAAAGTGAAGTTGGGGTCGATCAAATCACGGCTGATTTTCTAAAGATGAAGAAACAGGATGAAGCTTATCTTGATAAAATGAAAGAACTGATGGATCAGCTTAAGAAAATTATGGATGGCCTAGAGGCTCTCGTTGCTGCAGCTCGTTCGGGAAATCCTCCCTCTCCCAAACAATTGGCTGAGCTTATGGAACAAATGAGTTCGGTTACGGATCAAATCACTCAACTCGAGTCGGAAGGAGACTCATCTGACAAAATGGACGAAGCTATACTCGGTGATGCAATAGGGCAGCTCGATCCAAAGAATCCCGATTATCTCAATCAGTTGCAAGCCTTGAACGGCATGGCACCGGAAATGAAGAGCTCCCAAGCAAACCTTTCCGATCTCCAAAACAAAGTGCAAGAGATGAAAGACGGAATCACCGATGAGATGAAAGCGCTCCAAGCGATCTTGAAAATGGTCGATTCAAAAGATTCACCCAGCGAAGCTCAAGCCCGTCAATTCCTACAGACGTTGGATCAGTTGGAGCAATCCATTTCCGAGCAAAAGAAGTTGATAGACATTACTGATCAGAAATTAGAAAGTTATTAAATTAAATAAAAATGGAGTTTTTATTTCCGTAATAAATGGTTTTGACCCTTCTTCCCCAATCCCCAGCCAAGGGGCGCATTCCCATTTTCTGGGTAGCCGTCTGACAGCCTACGCCGCATAGGACA
>CAYGHT010000214.1:0-1953 GCA_964349755.1 uncultured bacterium | reverse complement strand
GGGTACATCATGGCTGAAGATACCTCAAACAATGACGGACAGTTCAAATCGATCTCAGATCCCGAGACTAAAGATAACCTGCCCAAGAAGAGAAGAAATCTCACAGTAAGGTATAAGCTTGAGATCCTGAAGGAGGTCAAAGCGTGCAAGGGTAATCCGGGTGCTATTGGTGCCCTGCTGAGAAGGGAGGGCCTGTACTCTTCCCACATCGGTGCCTGGAAGAAAGAAAGGAACGACGGCCTACTTTCAATCGATAGCGAGACAAAGCGAGGGAGAAAAGCCAAGTTCTCCCAAATCGAGATTGAAAACAACAAGCTCAAAAAGGAACTTTCCTCCGTCAAGCTACAGCTTGAACAGTCTCAAAAAATAATCCAGGCTCAAAAAAAAATTGCAGAACTCTTCGAGACGTACAACCAGGAGACCCAGAGCTCAGAAGAAGAGCGAGAGAAGACATCTTAGTCCAGGCCTCTTGGCTGGTCACCGAACAAATCCAGACGATAGTTGCGTGCGAGGGCCTTGGTCTTCCGAGATCCTCTTATTATTATTCTCTTCAGCCAAAGCAACCCCGATCCTGGAGCCAACGACGTTCACCACGAGCTCTTAGCGAAACCGAGAGGGCCACCGTTATCGAGATTCTCCACAATCCCTCTTACGTCAATCAAGCTCCCCCTACGATATTCGCTTCGCTTCTAGACTTGGGCCAATACCTTTGTTCTATCCGAACAATGTATCGCATCTTGGAGGCTCTGGGCGAACTGAGGGAGCGGCGAGCCATAGCCCGGAGGCCCCACTACAGCAGGCCCGAGCTTCTGGCGACAGCTCCCAATCAGGTTTGGAGTTGGGACGTCACAAAGCTCCTGACTTTCGAGAAGTGGGTATATTTCTATCTCTATGTCATACTCGATGTCTTTAGCCGCTACGTGGTGGGTTGGCTGATTGCCGGCCGAGAGTCGGCGATTTTGGCTCGCGAGCTCATCGAGCAAAGCTGTGAGAAGCAGGGAATTGCAATGGGTCAGCTGACGATCCATAGCGACCGAGGATCACCCATGAAATCAAAAACGGTGGAGATGCTCTATACCGACCTTGGGATTGCAAGGAGTCTTGGGAGACCATCGGTCAGCAACGACAACCCGTTCTCGGAGTCGCAATTCAAAACAATAAAGTATTGCCCGCTTTTCCCAGGTAAATTCGCAAGTCTTCAAGACGCGAGAATTAACGGCCGCAAACTGATAACCTGGTACAACTGTGATCACAAGCATTCCAGCTTGGCCTACTACACACCGGAGCAGGTTCACTATGGTTTATACCAAAAAGCGCATTCGATTCGAACGGAGACCCTCCAACAAGCTTACGTGCGGTATCCTGAGCGGTTTAGCAAAAAACCTGTTCCAAAACTGATTCCCAAAGCCGTCTGGATTAACAAGCCAGAGATACCAAGCGGACTCACCGTCGATTTGTACGAGAAGACAGAGTCCGGAATTTTCTTTCCGAAAAAATAAATTTCTCGCGGGAGCGACCGACACTGCAAATGTGAATGCCATCAGAAAACGTTTAACTGCCCGCTGTTTGATTTTTTTCAGTTCGGCAAGGGGTAACTCGCCACGCGAGGCATTCTTCAATTCTAGGTGGCATTGCGCGCGAATAAACAGTATCCGAAATTCTGTGACTCAACAAACGAAGTGTGTCATCGGGCCGTGCCCAACACTTCTTCATCGTCAGACTTCAAGCGAGGCAAACTACACTAAATTTATGCGTCACGTGTCCAAAATTGTTGGCACGTTCCGCTGAGAAATCAGTTGGCATCAGAAAATGCGGGACTAAATTTTGGGGTGTGTTTGCAAAGTAAGTTTCCTGAGGTTCTGCGCGGTCAAGAACAAGCACCGGCAAATGCGAGCGAAAAATGACGGATTCAGCGAAACTGCCAAGCATCATGCGTTCAATGCCCGTCCGCCC
>CAYGHT010000213.1:0-2092 GCA_964349755.1 uncultured bacterium | reverse complement strand
AACCCCTAACCCCTTGGTCCGAAGCCAAGTGCTCTATCCATTGAGCTATCGGTGCTCAAAAATGCGAAAGGGGGGACTCGAACCCCCATGAGTGTGACCTCGCTACCACCTCAAGGTAGTGCGTCTGCCAATTTCGCCACTTTCGCGCAAAACAACGAGGCCCAAGTGTAGCGAATAGGGGGAGTTCCGCTCAAGAAAAAATCACGGGGCAGATAAGACTTGGGGCCCTCCCTTCAGCAAAACTCCCGGAGCCACGCCTCCGCGCTCAATGGACGCCCCGTGACATGGCGCACCAGCTGATCCCACGGCATCCGATTGCCAGGGGCAAATAGCTTCTCTTGCAAGAACTTCCCGGCCTCAGGCGTATCCAACGATCCTCCTGGCAACGCCTCCTGAATCTCTGAGGCGAACATCTCTCCCAAAAGGTACGAAAAGTAATACACCGGCGCGAGTCCCAAGTGGTACTTGCAGGCCCAATCGGCGCTGGCCCCTCTTCCTTTAGGCGCTGCGATCTTTTGGTGTGTTTCGACGAGCTGCCACCACAACCGATTCAAGTCTTGCGTTGGATCGCGGTAGAGCTCACTTTCAAAGGCCGTCATCACGAGGACCCAGCGGCTGAAGATGAGCTGGCGGCGGCGCAAACTCAAAGCGGCTTTTTTCAACAGCGATTCGGTGCCGCGGGCAAGCGTTCTCAACGACTGCTCGCGATACGCCTGGCGCCCCGCAAGGAGCGCCATCGCTTCGGTCGTGATCATGTGCGGCGGCTCGCGCAAAAGCCACGGGAGCTTCGCGTCAAGTCCCAGCTCATAAATGGCGTGGCCGAGCTCGTGGAGCACGGTCTCCAGCCACTTCATCGAAGGCTCCACATTGTTGAGGGTACGGATATCGCCTTCCCGATCGATGTGGATGCAAAATGCGTGCTGGTTTTTGCCGGGGCGCTCGAGCATGTCGCTGCGCGCTAAAATGGGAGCGACGTCAAGGCCCATCCGCTGGTAAAATAAGGTGCTCGCCTGCGCGATGTCGACTCCTTCAAGAAGCTGATCCAGCTCATGGGAGTCGAGCGGATCCTCTTGGCCAAACGGATCGCTCCAGCTCCATGCGCCCAGCTCCTCTAGGCGACAGCGAAACCGAGCGCTCAGCGCAGCGTCGATCTCGCGGCGCAGCGCGCTGTACGCTTTGTCCGACGCCCTTCCCAGCTCCTCGAATGTCTTAAGCAGCCATCCACGATCCACTTCTTGCAATTCAAGCTGCATCTGAAAATAGTCTGAAAAGCCCAGCTGCTTGGCCATTTTGTTGCGTAAAGCCACGAGCGCCAAAATCTGGGGCGCGAGCACAGGACCGATCGCCTTGCAGGCTCCCCAAGCATTTTTGCGCTGGGCGATGTCCTCTTCTGTCTTGAGGACTTTGCGCAAATCGTTTTCCGAGGCGAACTGACCGCGGAACATAGGCCGAAATGAGCCGTAGCTTTGGGCAAGCGAAGCTTCCTTCGATGCGATCTCCTGAAGCAGCGATTTCTCCACTTGGTTTTGTTGGAATGCGCGGCGCAGCACGTCGAGTTCCCGTTTCACCACTGGCGGCGCAGGCGTTTTTTGCCACTCCACGAGCTTTCGGTACATCCCAGGATCGGAGAGCAAAATCCGCACCTCGGCATCGAGCCCCGCCTTCAATTCAGCGGCGTCCGAGGCTCCTGTCGTCTCGAGGAGCCAGAGGGCTTGGTTGAGTTGCTTGGATTTTCTGGCCAATTCTGGGATGAATTGCTCTAAAAACTGCTGTGGGGAAGATTCGCTCATGTTACACTCCGATTCATGCGACGTCTAGCTCTTGCACTGATCGACTTATACCAAGCAGCCATCAGCCCCTTCTTCGGGCATTGCTGCCGCTTTTACCCCACCTGCTCGGAGTATGCTAAGCTCGCCGTGATCCGCCATGGAATTTGGCGAGGCGGGGGCAAGGCGCTCTGGCGCATCATGCGCTGCCAGCCGTTCTGCAAAGGAGGCTCTGATGAGCCTTGAATCTCAAGGAATCCGCAACGTCATTCCAGGGCGGAGCCGTCTCGCCTCTGGCTCATTGAGCTGCGCGAGTTCCTCTACTT
>CAYGHT010000212.1:0-2102 GCA_964349755.1 uncultured bacterium | reverse complement strand
GCAGGCAATTTTTCGAAGAAAAATTGACTGAAAGATAAGCCGCCAGTGCGGCTTTCGCGCCGGAATCGAAGTGAAGCGCGATGCAACGCGCGAACCGGCGGGAGTCCCGGATTCCGGCTTCAGGCAATTTACTTTCAATGAGTTATGTTCAGATTTTGTCATGTTATAAACGTTTGGAGTTGCAAAAAGTTGCAATCGTTCACAACACTTGAGTCAAAAGTGCAGACACTGTCTGCACAAATTGACTGAATTCACAATCCTGACGACACCGTCGGCAGAAATCGGAGCTTCCAATGGCTAAAAAAATTCCTCCTGCCACTAAAAAAACCGAAGTATCCACGGCTAATTACGCGAAATTCATTACATCCCTCAAGACCAAAATACGATCTGCCCAGGTAAAAGGAGCCGTAGCAGTCAACAAGGAACTCATTAAGCTGTACTGGGAAATAGGGAAGGAAATTCTTGAGAAACAAGAGCTGGAAGACTGGGGTAGTAATGTGCTGGAGAAGGTGGCCAGAGACCTTCAAAATGAGTTCCCTGGGGTAGAGGGGTTCTCAAGGCGCAATATGTTCAGAATGAGGGCATTTTACCAGGCCTATGAAAAAGTGCCACAAGCTGTGGCACAATTAGACGATTTGCCGATTTTCTCCATTCCTTGGGGCCATAACGCCCTTATTCTCGAGAAGGTTAAGAATACAGCAGAGCGACTCTGGTACGCACAAAAAGCCATAGAGAACGGATTGAGTAGGAGCATGCTCACAATCTGGATTGAAAACGACCGCTATCGCAGAGAAGGTAAGGCGATCACAAACTTCAAGGCAGTTTTGCCAGCCATTCAATCAGATTTGGCACAGCAAACCACGAAAGATCCCTATATTTTCGACTTCCTAACCCTACACAAGGAGCATTTGGAAAAAGAATTGGAAGAGGGGCTTGTCCATAACATTCAAAAATGTCTGATCGAATTGGGACAAGGCTTTGCATTTGTTGGGCAGCAATACCCCATCAAGGCTGGCGAAAAGGACCTGTACATCGATTTGCTGTTTTACCACCTAAAATTGAAATGCTACATAGTCGTTGAGCTTAAGGCAGGGGAATTCGATAGCCGCGATGCCGGACAAATGAGCGCCTATCTTTCGGCGGTAGATGATCAGCTTCGAAGTGAAGGCGATAAACCTACTCTCGGGCTCATCTTTTGCAAGACGAAAGACAATGTGTTTGTTGAATACGTCCTAAGGAACTTCAATCGGCCGATTGGAGTAGCAGAATTTGAAGTGAATTGGGTTGAAAAACTTCCGAAAGACCTCAAGTCAAGCCTGCCTACAGTAGAAGAAATTGAGGCCGAGTTAAGTGTGATGCCGGTTGGGAAAAAGCAGAATCCTAGAAAGACAAAGATAAAATGAGCTGACAAAGCCTCAGCGAGAGATCCTGAAGCACTTGAACATTGAGCTTCCATGCGCGCCCTAGTTACAAAACGCGTGGGAAATTAGGGTGTATGTGGAATGTGGCGTCTTAACAAACAAAATAAAATTGATCGGGTGTGGACGGTCGTAACGCCGTACTATTCAGCATGAATTTATCGATCTGAGGCCGAAAACATTTTTCTGTAAATCGAGATTATAAGAATTAAGTTTGTGGCAAGTAGATAAATCTGAAAAGCCGAGTTTTCAATATTCCAGGTAGGAATCGAAGGAATTACTAAAAGAACAGCAACGAGGTTGAGAATATAAGTAAGGCCTGTTTCTGTTTTTGGGTACTTCCAGGCTTTGACGAAAGTAGGAAGCGCTGCAAAGCCATCTCCTATTACGGCAAAGAGAATGCCTATTTTTGGTGAGTCTAAAACAAACCAAATGGCAAGAGCCAATAGAGCACATGCACCACAGAACCAATCGAAAAGAGTCAAATGCCAAAAACTTTGCTTATTGCAGAAAGAAGCTAGAAAAATAATAAGAGGAAGGAAGCCAGCTAAGAAAACTCGGATGGTTGCCCAGATATCAGCATTGGCTTGGAAAGCAGCCGCAGTCCCAATTAGGGGAAACAAAGCCCAAAGAAACCAAGAGACTCGATTTGGTTTTGTCTGTCCTTTCAAGGTATCTCGGAGG
>CAYGHT010000211.1:0-2128 GCA_964349755.1 uncultured bacterium | reverse complement strand
CACCCATTTGGGCTTTACCGCCGAGTGGCTGCTGCGTGACCAAGGAATACGGTCCAATGGAGCGCGCATGGATTTTGTCGGCAACAAGGTGGCTGAGCTTCAGCATGTAGATGTAGCCCACGACCACTCGGTTATCGAATCGATCTCCAGTACGGCCATCGAACAGAAACGCTTTTCCTTCGTGGAACATGGTTTGAGATTTCATCATTTCCCAAATTTTCGATTCGGGAAATCCTTCAAACACAGGGCTCTTTACGTAGATACCTGCTTGGCGGGCTGCGTAACCCAGATGCGTTTCTAAGAGCTGACCCATGTTCATTCGGGAAGGCACACCGAGCGGATTTAAAATCATCTCGATGGGCTCGCCATTGGAAAGGTATGGCATGTCGGCTTCGGGGACGAGTTTTGCGACAACGCCTTTGTTTCCGTGACGGCCTGCCATTTTATCGCCCACCTGAAGCTTGCGCTTGGTAGCGACGTATACCTTCACTTGGCGAATGACACCTGGATCGAGTTCTGTATCGCCTTTGCGAATGAATTCGACTTCGGTGCGGTGCTGTGTTTGAAGGGTCTGGATTGCCATCTCAAATTCGCGAAGAACTTTCTTGAGCTCGACATAGATGTCCTTGTCTGCCATCAAGAGATCTTCCGCTTTTTCACCTTCGAGAATTTCGATCATCTCTTGGTTGATGACAGCGCCTTCAGCGATCAGGACCTCGCCGGTTTTGCGATGCATGATGGGAGCGGGCGCTTTTTCATTGAGAAGGAGCGCGCCAATCTTTTCATGGTATTCGAGCTGCATGTCCGCTTCTTTTGTCTTATAGTCGGACTGAACGTCTTTGATGCGGGTCGCCTCTTCCACAAATTCATCGTCTGTTTTTGACAGGCGATGGCGTCTTGAGAAGACTTGAACGCCCATGACGACGCCTTCGGTGCCCGGTGGGGCTGTGAGGGAGGCGTCTTTCACGTCGGCAGCTTTTTCTCCGAAAATCACTCGGAGCAGTCGCTCTTCAGGAGAGAGTTCTGTTTCCGATTTTGGAGTGATTTTACCGACTAGAATTTTGCCCGGCTCAACCATCGCTCCAATGCGGATGATCCCGTCATCGCTCAAATCTCTGAGCTGCTCTTCTGCGACATTGGGGATATCTTTTGTGATTTCTTCTTTTCCCAGCTTTGTATCGCGAGCGGTCAACTCGAACTCTTCGAGATAGATCGAGGTGTAATAGTCTTCCCGAATGAGTTTTTCGGAAATGATGATGGCGTCTTCGTAGTTGTAGCCACACCAGGGCATGAATGCGACGAGGACGTTCTTGCCGAGTGCAACTTCCCCTTTGTCGGTCGCAGGACCGTCAGCGAGGACATCGCCTGCAACAATCTTATCTCCGACGTTGCAAATCGGCGTCTGGTTGATGCACGTTCCGCTGTTGGAGCGGAGGAACTTTTTCAGAACGTAGGTCCGTTTATTGAGCGGATTGGTTTTCGGCGCAACGACGATCTTGTAGCCGTCGACGTATTCGACAACGCCTGCTTCTGACGCGACAATCACAGCACCCGAGTCGCGAGCGCCGCGCGCTTCAAGACCGGTTCCCACAATGGGGGCGTCCGTTTTGAGAAGAGGGACTGCTTGGCGCTGCATGTTCGAACCCATGAGGGCGCGGTTGGCGTCATCGTGCTCCAAAAAGGGAATGAGTCCAGCGACAATCGAGACGAGCTGCTTGGACGAGACGTCCATGTGTGTGATCTTGCTCGTTTCGATCTCCATCGGCTCGCCTGCTTGGTGGGCCCAGCAAAGATCTTGGTCGAACATGTTGTGGGCGTCGAGAGGGGTCGACGCTTGCGTGATCACGTAATCGGCTTCTTGATCGGCTGTCATGTACTCGATTTCGTCGGTGACGACGCCTTCGCGCACAATTCGGTAGGGCGTTTCAATGAATCCAAATTCGTTGATTTTTGCGTATGTAGAGAGCGAAGTGATCAGACCGATGTTCGGTCCTTCGGGCGTTTCAATCGGGCAAATTCTTCCGTAGTGAGAAGGGTGCACGTCGCGCACTTCGAAGCCAGCCCGTTCGCGATTGAGACCGCCTGGCCCTAAGCAAGAAAGTCTCCGCTTGTGGGTCAGTTCCGAAAC
>CAYGHT010000210.1:0-2179 GCA_964349755.1 uncultured bacterium | reverse complement strand
GTGGTAAACCCTGATCATGAGAATCTTAGGTGAAAATGAATGATCCAACAAAGTCGAGGCAGATTCAAAAATGTCCATGACACCCATTGTGATGAAATTCGGAGGGGCGAGCGTCGCTACGCCAGAAAGCTTCCACCACATCGCCGAGATCATTGCGAAAAGAAAACAGATCGAGAAAAGGCCCATTGTGGTGGTCGTGAGCGCCATGGCAGATGCGACGGATCGCCTCCTTGCTTTGGCTCGGCAAATTCATCCCTCTCCTCCCGCCCGAGAGCTCGATATGCTCATCTCCACAGGAGAGCGAATCAGCATCGCGCTGCTCGCCATGGCCCTTGCCCTCAAAGGCATCGACGCGGTGAGCTTCACTGGAAGTCAATCTGGCATGATCACCGACGAGTCGCATAGCGATGCGAAAATCGTCGCCGTCCGTCCATCTCGCATCCTCGCTGCATTCCAAGCAAATCAAGTGGCCATCGTCGCAGGATTCCAGGGCGTGAGTCGAAGCGGCGAAATCACAACGCTGGGCCGCGGCGGCTCCGATACGTCCGCGGTCGCACTTGCCATTGGACTCGACGCTGCCGCCGTCGACTTTTACAAAGACGTCGCTGGCATCTATGAAACCGACCCAAAACTCGATCCCAACGCGCGCCTGCTCTCCTCGCTGGATTATGCGAGCGCAGAGCATCTTGCCATGTGCGGAGCCAAAGTGCTTCATGCGCGAAGCATTGCCCTGGCGCGAAAAAACGGCGTTGCGCTGAATATTCGCTCCTTCCATGCAGCGGATCACATTGGGACAATCGTCGGAAGCTCTACTGCTCAACGACCCGCTGAGTTGAAGTGGGAATTATAAAACCTAATCTTGTATAACACTCGGTATGGCTCCAAAATATCAAGTCTCAGCGCGCGCCTACCGCCCACAACGCTTTGCTGACGTCATCGGTCAAGAAGCGATCTTGCGCACCTTGCGCAACGCCCTTCAAAGGGCCCAGCTCGCCCATGCCTACCTGTTCTCAGGTTCGCGGGGCGTCGGGAAAACAACCCTTGCAAGGCTCTTTGCGAAAGCGATCAACTGCCAGGCGCTCGGAATCGACGGCGAGCCCTGCAATCAATGCCCCTCGTGTCTTGACATCACGGCCGGCCAGGCGATGGACGTCATCGAAATTGACGGCGCTTCAAACCGGGGAATCGACGACATTCGCCAGATCAACGAAACCGTCGGATTTGCCCCCAGCCACGGCAAATACAAGATTTACATCATCGACGAAGTCCACATGCTCACCAAGGAGGCCTTCAACGCCCTTCTGAAGACTTTGGAAGAGCCGCCGGAAAAGGCAAAATTCTTCTTTGCTACGACAGAACCCCACAAGATTTTGCCCACCATTGTGAGCCGCTGCCAGCGCTTTGAGCTAGGCCGGTTGGCACCTGCGCTCATCGTCGATCGGCTTGCGCTCATTGCAAAAGATCTCGGCCGCAGCGTCGAAAACGAAGCGCTCCAGCTCATTGCCCACGCCGCAGACGGATCGCTCCGCGACGCCCAATCGATGTTGGACCAAATCCTTTGCTTTGCCACCGGCATGGTCAGTACAGCCGATGTGCAAAACGTTCTTGGGATTGCCCCTCAGGAGCTCCTCTTCAACTTGGACCTGGCATTTTCTGAAGCGCGCTTTGGATTTGCCTTTGAGCTCGTCGAGGAGCTCTTTCGACAAGGCAAGGAATTCAGCCACTTCCTCGATCAACTCATCGAGCATTACCGCCATCTCGCCGTGTGCAAAACCCTCGGCTCTGCGGCGCTCCAACTCCCCTCTTCGCTGATCGCGCTCTATGAAACGTCAGCAAAAGGCTACACACAGTCCCAAGTGCTTGCCATATTGGACTTATGTTTGAAGACAGAAGCCCAATTTTCGAAAAGCATCGCCCCGCGCGTCACCCTCGAGCTCGCCCTGCTCCAAGTGCTGCGCATCAAACACCGAATTCCAATCGAGGTCCTCGTACGGCGCCTCGCCGAACTCGAGGCGGCGCTTGCTGTTGGAGGCGCTGAGGTAAAGCCCGAGATGCTTGACGGCACGGCAGTGGCGCTTGCGTCGCAAGCTGCAGCGGCAAAGCCTGAGGCTCATGTCGCCTCGCCAGCAGTAGCGGCGCCGCCACTACTGACGAGGCGACATGAGCCTCAGGCTTTGCC
>CAYGHT010000209.1:0-2205 GCA_964349755.1 uncultured bacterium | reverse complement strand
GTTTGTTTTGTTTTGAAATAAACTAATTTGCATAAAATAACCAACAGGAGTTTTATGTCAATACGAGTAGACAGAAGCAATATTTTCACAAGCATGTGGACTCATGCGCAGCTTGGCCTAATGGCCAAGGTCGGGCAATACGAAGAAAATTGGGTTGAGTGGACCGGCAACAAAATGCTTTGGACGGTCGAGCACCTTCCTCGCCACATCTGGAACGCACTCACAGAACCGCGCATTGTCACGGTTGCATTCGCTAGCATTGCGCTTGTGGCTGACTCCTTTCTGTTTTACCCAACCCAAACCTGGCAGCACCTGAAAACGGCGATTCGCTGGCTCCCTTTACCCTCGCTCTCGACGCTGCGGCTTGGCTGCTATTTGTTCACGGTGTTTTTGATCATTGGAGCCGCGCTACGCGCTCTCGGCCGTTTCTCGAATACAGAGCTGATGACCAGCTTTAATAACGTTCAGAACAGACACTAGCCCCATGACTCCAACCGGCTTTGACTCCTGGAAACACTACTTCTCCTTCGCGATGGCACGTGAATACGCGGCGCCCCAGCGACAGGGGCAGGAGCCCATAACGCCACCTCACCAACCAAACTCCGTCGAGCGAGTCGGCCACTCGCTGGCTGCTGTGGTAATCAGCCCGCTCGATGCGGTGTTACGTGGGATTCGCAACCCGCTGGTGGTTGTATCCACAGCGCTGGTTCTCATCTTTTTGGCTTCGATTGCCTTTTACCCGGTCCAAACTTGGGGGCTTGTGACGACGGTCCTGCCTTTTGTCAGCAAGATCCAAGCACACCACATTCAAGCGGTGTGCTATGGAGTTTCGCAAGTCGTGATTCTGGGATTAGGTGTGCGGACCATTGGGCGACTTAGCAATGAAGCGCTCATGCGCGCCTACAGAGCTAAAGAAGTCGTTCCCGTGCCCATTGGGGCAATTCTTCGCCGAGCTTAAGCAGACGTTTTTGCCATGAGGCGGGACTTTGTGCGAGCGGCTTTGTTGACTTTGTAGATCCCTTTCTTTACCCCTTTATCCATGAGACTAAAAAGGTTGGAAAGCTGCGCTTTGATGGCTTCGGGAGCGGTTTTTTCGCCGATGGCTTTTTCAAGGGTGCGAGTCGCGGTGTGGACTTTCGACTCGTAGGCGCGGTTGCGCAGGCGCCGTTTTTGACTTTGGAGATTGCGCTTTTTTGCGGATGAGAGGCGGGTGACTGCTTCTTTTTTCTTCTCGGCTTTTTGCTCGACTTTCTTCTCGGCGGCTTTTTGTTCGGCCATGGGTCTAGATTCCTCTAACTTCAGGGGTTGGAAAGCGGTCCACTATAGACGCTCGACGCAAAATCGAGCAAGCTTCATTCTAAGCCGTTTATTTAAGGCGAGTTATCTCTCAGCGCGCTCAAGTAAATAAAGCATGATGCGTCCGATCGACTCGAGGACATAGCGGCGCACCCAGCGCTTAAACGGGGAGCCCAGCTCTTCGGCTGACGCGCTGAGGAGGATCTCGAGGGCGCGCAAATTGCGCATCGAAACCGCGAGAGCGGGTACTGCAGCTGCGAGTAGCGCTTTATGGACAAGATCTCCCTCAAAGTACAGAGATCTTGTGTTTACACGCTGCAGGACCTGCATTGGAAACTCCTTGTCGTTCCAAGAAAGGTTCCCAAGGATACGAGGTTGGTTCAAATGAACCGTGGATTTGGATCCGCGCCCAAGCCTTTGCTCTCCATGGAACACCTCGAACTGATCGTAAAAACGGGGGGTCATTTGCGAGCGGCGAAGCGTGGCGTAGTAGCACGCCGTTTGGCGAAGTTGTCTTTCTGCAGCTCGTAGCTTGTAGCGGCGATTGAAGATCCGATCGTCGAGGATCCAGACGACTTGGTAGCCAACCTCGCTGTAATCGTGAACGCGCCGCTCCACTTCAGCGGGTGAAACAAGCGAGCACTGGATTTCGAATACCAACCGGCGAGGCTCCCAAACGAGGTCTCCCACTCGCAAAATCGAGACAAACGGTTTCTCCATCACGGTTTCGCCTAAAGGCAGTGCTCGTTGAAGGGCGAGCTGGGCGAGCAGATGATCCTCGCTCTTGGAGTAGAGGCGGCAGCTCGGCTCGCTCGAAATGTGGTAGAAGTGGGCCGTTCGATGGCGCCCCTTGCGGACGCGGACAATGCTTCCGCAGCCACTGCAGCGATAAGAGCGCAGTTCCACGGC
>CAYGHT010000208.1:0-2206 GCA_964349755.1 uncultured bacterium | reverse complement strand
CCACAAGGAAGATGATCCCGCTGAAGAGTGCATACGTTCCCGCAAAGAGTTTGCCGTCCGTTGTCTTCAAAATGTCCACAGGTCCCATGCCGGATAAAATCATGGCGGCGTTCTCATAGGCATCTACCCAGGACATCCCTTCAAAATGGTGATAGCCGAGCATGCCAATGCAAAGAGAGCAGAGGATGATCGCAAAACTGATGAGCAGATTGCAAATGATGCGCCCAATGAGCGTGCGCACAGGGACTAAAGGAAGATGCCTGCCTTCGTACATATCAATTTCCTGTAACCCAATGATCAGAAATTAAGTCGTTTACATTCTCTGAAAAGATTTGGCTACTTATGACCCCCTTATAGCCAGCCAAATCTTTTCGACCAACAAAGATTTGGCTGGCTATAAGGGGTCCATAAGTAGCCAAATCTTTTTAGGCTAACGAAACTCATCGACAAATGCGCGAAACTCCGGCGCCTCGCGCACTCCCTGAAATACCTCTTCGGCAAGAACCGCGTTGAGATCAAGATTGCCGAATTGCCATGCGGTCTGAAGCCAGCCGCCTGCCGGTTTTGGTTGTTTAAGCGCTCCAAAGGCCCGCGCGTTCACAAGCGCCCTCAATGCACTCGGCGCCGCTTGATAACACTCGGCTGAAAGGCGCGCAACCAGGTCCCAGTTTTTTTGGTTCGCAGCAAGGTCTTGAAGCAAGCAACGCCCTTCGATCGCAAGCTCTTTCTCGATGGGAAGCAGCAGCGCATATGCCTGTTCTTTTTCTCCTCGCTCCGCTAAAACAATCGCGAGGGATTGCGTTGCTGCCAAATAGAGCATGCCTTGCGAGCTCTTTAGGCGCATTTGCACTAAAATCTCTTCCGCAGCAGCGCGATCCCCTGCAACGAGTTTCATTTCCGCCTCGCTGAGCATCTTCTTCAGCGCGTCATCGGTATCCTTTTCTACGATGTGGCGACTCTTGCGCCACAGCTCAAAGCTCTGAAAGCCGAAGAGAGCAAATAGCGCTCCGGCAAGATACTGCTGAACCAAGAAAAATAAGAGGGCGCTTGCCGCCGCAAAGAGCGCTCCTAAAAGCATGGAGATGCGGTAGCCCCTCACGCCAAATAACCCCTCAAGGACAATTCGGAGGAGCTGGCCGCCGTCGAGCGGTAGCACAGGGAATAAATTCACAATGCTCCAAAATAAATTGGCGACCTGGGTCGCCCGAATCAGACCAAACACCACAGGAAACGCCGACCAATCCCATTGGAGCGCTAAGCTAGCGAGCAAAAAGAGTCCAAAGCCAAAGAGCGGGCCGTTGAGAACGATGAGAAATTGCTGCCACAGACGGAGTTTGGGCCCCTCATAAGAGGTCAGCCCTCCGAGCGCCACAAGCTGGATGCTCACCGTCTGGCGAAAGCAGAGTGCAGTCAGCGCGTGACCCAGCTCGTGAAAAAGGACAGACACCAAGATGATTAACACCCAAGCAAGTGCGCCGAAGAGCGTCCCACTGCTGAGCCAGCCGATGAGTCCAGCAAAGAGCCAGAAAAGTGGGTGGATAGCGATTGGGATTTTGCCGCGAGAAAGGATCATCGTCGCTTCAGCGCCGATTCGATTGCACGCCCCATGTCCGCAGGGTTTTCCGTGATGGTGGCGCCCGCTTTCTTAAACGCCGCGTACTTTTCAGCGGCTGTTCCCTTGCCTGCGGCGATGATGGCCCCTGCGTGGCCCATCCGCTTGCCCGGCGGCGCTGTGGCGCCTGCAATGAAGACTGCGACAGGCTTTGTGCAATGCGCTTGAATCCATTCGGCCGCCTGTTCTTCTGCATCGCCGCCAATTTCGCCGATGAGCAAAATGCCCTCTGTCTTGGGATCGCGCTCGAACAGCGCGAGGACATCGATGAAGTTGGTCCCATTGAGCGGATCGCCCCCAATCCCAACACAAGTAGACTGGCCGAGCCCAAGCGCCGTCGTCTGCCAAACCGCTTCATAGGTGAGCGTCCCACTGCGCGAGACAATGCCCACTTTCCCAGGCTGGTGAATGTAGCCGGGCATGATCCCTAGTTTGCACTCCCCCGGCGTGATGAGTCCAGGGCAATTCGGCCCGATGAGACGCGAGGTCTTTGAGTGGCTCATGATGCGCTTCACCTCGAGCATATCGCGGACCGGAATCCCCTCCGTAATGCAGATAATCAGAGCAATTCCCGCATCTTCCGCCTCTAAAATC
>CAYGHT010000207.1:0-2234 GCA_964349755.1 uncultured bacterium | reverse complement strand
AGCGAACGAAGTGTAGGTGGGTATCTTTCGAAGGATTTCCCGAAACGCCCCACTCATCGTTGTCTTTGGATAGATGCCCATCGCCCAATAAAATGCCGTAGAGGCGCGCGTCGTCTTCCTCAAAGTAGGGAACAGCGACTGTCTCTTTGGGGATCACTTGGGCAACGTAGTCGCCTTTTTGGAGCAGGCCTGCATCGACCCACTCACAGCGCACTTTGCCGCTAGTTAAACTTCGCTGCGTCCTTTCTATGGATTGCTCCATGGGCACTCCTCGAATGGCGTAGAACGGGTGGCCTGCAGTGACGCACATCGCTCCCACCGAATGCTTGATTTTCAGTGAGATCATGGGGTCTTTTTGGTTGTAGGCGAAGTTTTCAGTGACTGTTCGGTAGGTTCCGCTGCTGCCGAGTACGAGATCGTTCACGCGCACTTCAGAAATGGGACGGATGCCGTTTGCTGTGTACACGAGTGTCTCAGGGGCAAAGCACTGATTGACTGCGACGGCCGTGTCATTGGCGACCTTCAAGAAGGGGATGACGCCCTGCGACGTTCCATTCGTCCCTTTGATTTTAGCGCCTGTTGCTCGGACGTTGGTCCAGTCGTTGCCGATGCCGCCTGCCCACTTGGAGAGCTGGGCGTCATCTGCGACGACTTTGAAGATGTGGTGCAGATCGTCCATCACGGTCGACAGGTAGCACGAAGAGAGCTGCGAGTGGGTCGTGCCCGAGTTGAAGAGCGTTGGGGTCGCCGAGGTGAAGTGAAATTGCGAGAGGAGGTTGTAAAATTCGATGGCCCGTTTTGTTTTTTGTTCTCCCTCGCCGAGGCTTAAACCCATCGCGACGCGCATCCAGAAAATTTGGGGCGTCTCGAGGCGCCGCTGATCTTGGTGAATGAAGTAGCGATCGTAGAGCGTCTGAAGGCCGAGGTAATCGAAGAGATCGTCGCGCTTTAAGTCGATGGCTGTTGCAAGTTCATCGAGATCAAAGTCGAGCAATTTTGGGGATAGGTGCTCGAGCGCGATGGCCTCTTTGATGTAGCGCTTGAAGTATTGGCGGTGTGCTTTTGGAAGCGTTGAATCGGAAAAGGCAAGGCCGACGGTTTCTCGATAGAGCACATCGAGAAGAAGGCGCGATGCGACTTGGGAGTAAGCGGGCTCTTTTTCGATTTTGGACTTGGCCGCAAAGATATTGGCTAGATCCACTTCGTTCTCTTTCATCCCTGTGTAGAATTGCAAGATGGCCGTCTCTAAGAGTTCGTCTGGCGAGGTGAGCCCTTCGTGTCCGCGGCAGGCAAATTTCAGTTTATTTCGGATCATCTGCTCGTTGACCTGAATGGTGCCGCCCTCGTTTGCAATCACCTGGAATGTGCGGAGCTGAGCGTTTTCATCGATGCTCAAAGCGGGTGTTGGAAGCTCGCGCTGTGCTTTTTCAGCGCGATACAAAATGTAGTATTTAGCCACATCGAAAAAGCGCTCGCTCATCAAGTCGCGCTCGATCCGATCTTCGATCATGTCGATGTAGAGCGAATCTCCCTTCGCTGCAAGCTCGCCCATTTCAGTGACGATTTTGTGGGTGAGTAAATTGACCGCCGCAATCACTTCATCGGGCGTTTGTCCATCGATTTTACGCGCTCGTCGAAACGCCTGCTCAATCGACGAAGCAATTTTCATCGGATTGAATCGGGTCGGCGTCGTCTTGTCGCGTCGATAGATCTTGAGCGCCTGAAGAGAGACCCCTCGGCGCGCCTTGCGCTCATCGCGATAAACAATGTAGTCGCGCGCCACATCGTGATGCCCATTTTTCATGAGCGTCACTTCGACCATGTCTTGAATCCCCTCGACGGTCAAACACGCGCCTTTGGACGCCAGCGCGAGCACTTGCTTGATGACTAGATCGGTCATCTGCTCGACCATCTCTTTCACCTCGCTTTCTAGAGGAGTCGGAGCGGGCATTTTTTTTGTATCGCGAAAAGCAGCTTCAAGCGCGCGCAAAATCCGATCGCGCCGAAACGGGACCATCGTTCCATCGCGCTTCACAACCGTGTGCTGCAGCTCTTTTGTGGCAGAAGCAGCGCCCTTTTTAGAAGGCGATTTCGAAAGAGGCGCTGGCGGCTCTGTGAGAAATGAATCGATCGTAGTCGGTGGTGTCGCTTTTTTCATGCTATGGCCCTCTCGTAAGTTGTCTATGAATACTACATCTGGTAGGCGCTCGCGCCGTCAACACACTATATATTGT
>CAYGHT010000206.1:0-2239 GCA_964349755.1 uncultured bacterium | reverse complement strand
GGGTATTATATGTCTCTTCAGCTTTTACAGAGCTCGCCTTACAATGAACTATTAACTGTCCGCCGCTTACAACCTGCAAACGAAGAGCTAACGCAAGCCGGATCTATAAAAGGAAGGGTGTGGTGCGCTCTTAGACTTGTAGGGCATGGAACAAAGATTGTCATTAAACCCGTAGTATATCTGATTGCTAGTCTTGCTCAATTAGTAATGGCTATTTATCGATGTTTGAAAAGAGAAAATGCTTCATTAGATAGTTTAAAACAAAGCGGGCGATTTGCCGTTTGTGTAGTTCTTTCTCCTTTTACAGAAGCTATGAGAGTCTGCAAGGCGGCAATGGGAATTCTGCTTCCTAGCTTGTATTTAACTGCACGACCTGTTGCAGCAGGCGCAAGCGATGCTGTTGCAATGACAGATGCAACATATGCCTCTAATGGTAAGGGCAACCTAGATTATAGTTATGTGAATAAGAAGTTAGGTTTTGGTTTTGTTATAGATGGAGCGGGGCATAATAACCCTTCTAGAAAACAGATACAAGATCCAATTATAGATCGATTTATTCGAAATTACGAAAAAAGATTAGCAGAGAATTCATTTAATAGCCTCGAAGGGTTTAAAGAATTTGTGCAGAAAGAAATGGACAGTTTTGGACGGGAATTTAATAAAGAGCTTCCAGATTATAGCCCTGCGATCATGTTTACACAGATTGTTAAAATTGGAAACGAACGCCATGCACTTACAGTGCATATGGCAGACACTGCGCTTTATATAAGAAGAGAAAACAAATGGCTCCGGGCTTCTTCTCCAGCTGGATATAACGGATTTGGTTCAAATGGCTGTCAGCGAGGAGAAGTTAATCTTCCGCGCGTTAAAAGTCGGCCGCTCTTACAAGGAGATGAGTTAATTGCATTTACGGATGGTATTGGAGAATTTCTTACTAAAGCTCAATGCATTCAAGTTTTAAATGAAAATCGGGATCGAAACAAATTGCTGCAAGAGTTTAAGAGCAAAATCATTGAAATTGGAGAAGAACCCAATAATGTAGCCTCAAGAGGTGGAGGAGCCTTAAGAGGTCTAGGCTTTAGAGACAGTAGCGCCGACGCTGCCAATGGTGGAAAATTACTCAAATTTCACGATCCTAATCCTCAGAATCCACAGGATCACGACGATATAGCTCTCTGCTATTTGCGTTGCGTAGAATGAATCGAGATCGATAGGCGATCTGGGGCTTTTTTAACACGAAACGCTTGAAACTGTCAGTTAGGCAAAAACCCGCCTGCTTGCATTTCCCACAGATGGGCGTAGTGCCCTTTTTTAGCCAAGAGCTGATGATGAGGGCCCTGTTCGACAATTTTGCCTTGGTCGAAGACCAAAAGGCGGTCCATCTTGTCGAGGGTGGACAGGCGGTGGGCGATGACGATGCTGGTTCGGTTTTCCATGAGTTGACTTAACGCTTCTTGGATGTATTTTTCTGTGACGGAGTCGAGCGCGGAAGTGGCTTCATCGAGGATGAGAATGGGGGCGGAGGCTAAAATAGCGCGGGCGATGGCAACGCGTTGGCGCTCTCCTCCGGAGAGCTTGGTTCCTCGCTCGCCGACGAGCGAAGCGTAGCCTTGGGGGAGCTTGCTGATGAATTCATCTGCGTGCGCGAGCTTGGCGGCTTGTATGATTTCGCTTTGCGAGGCGGAGGCGCGTCCTGTTTGGATGTTTTCTTTAAGTGAGCGATGGAAGAGGAGCGGGTCTTGGGGGATGAGCGCAACTTGGGTGCGTAACGATTCAAGGGTGATGCGGGCAATGTCTTGTTCGTCGATTAAAATGCGGCCTTGGTTGACTGGATAGAAGCGCAAAATCAGGTTTACGAAAGTCGACTTGCCGGCTCCTGAATAGCCCACCAGACCCACTTTTTCTCCTCCGCGAATGTGGATGTTTAGTTCTGTAAAAAGACGCTTTTCTCCGTACTGGAACGTCACATTTTCAAATTTTATTTCACCTGTCTGCACACTCAGTCGATGGGCGTCTGGAAGATCTGTGATGTCTTGAGGGTCTTGCATGATGGAAAGGGCTTGTTTTGCGATTCCCAGCGATTGGAAAAAGTCGGGAATTTCGCTTCCGGCGACCCACATCATGAAGCCCAGGTTCCAAATGGCGTTAAAAATCTGGACCACCTCGCCGGTGGTGATGCTCCCTCGAGTCCAATAGAGAATCAAGAAGGCGTTTAAGGTCAGAACGACAAGGAGAAAAA
>CAYGHT010000205.1:0-2251 GCA_964349755.1 uncultured bacterium | reverse complement strand
TACTGAATCCTTTTGATTATCAGATCTTGTGCCAATAAATAAATGTCGCGGGTTTACACATCCAGGATTATCACAACTATGACAAATCTCTTTTCTTTTATCTATTTTGTTTTTATTAAAAATAAATTATACCACTTTCATTGAATTCTTTGCAATACAAACTACTCATCTACTAGCGTCTTTTTAAAATGTTACCTACAACATCCGTAAGTCATTGGAAACAAGCATGATATCGACGTCATGAATGCCGAATGGGCAGTTCTTTCCATTCAGTTACCTCTACCTCGTCATAGAGAATTTTGTCATATTTCCTCACAAATTCCGCAATGTAATCTGAAGACTCGTGTTTTCGAAGGTCGGCTAGTTTTTTCCAGCGCATGAAAACGAGGATTTCATCTCTTTGATCGATCGCCTCTAGAAGATCGTATTGCAAACATCCATCAGCTTTTCGACTCATGGGAACAATTTCTAAAAGAGCCTTCTTCAAAAGCTCCATCTTTCCTTGAACAGCCTTTATGGTTTCTACAGCAACAATCATTTGCCTCCAGGGTGCTCACCGAGTTTCTTATACCGCGCTCGGTATCGCTTCGCTTTTATATTCAAGAGACCTTTTCATACAACTGGGGCTGCCAACAAGGCGTATTCGCGGACGAACGTAGCAAGCACTTTCGGCATGCCAAAGCCGATGAGCTCTTTTTCGGCAGTTTCAGCAGTTTTCCGATAGCCCGCCTCCGACATCTCGAGAAGCTTCCTTTTGCAATCGACAAGCAACGTCGCATTGTCGAACAAAATCCAAAGCGAAGCATCTTGCTGGGTACAGGCAGTCATGCGTGCCTGGTCTGCCAATAGGGTTTTCCCAATCAGTCGAATATAGCGGTTTTCGGATCGAGGGGCTGCGGCAATCAAATCTGCGAATGCGTTTGCTTTTCGTGCAAACGCTGCTTCAGCAGCTTCTTGGAGCTTGTTGACGAAACCCATGTATTCTTCGAACTCGAAGCTTTGTATAAGAGCTCCTTGGCTGAGCAAAGTTTGAATGCAAGAAGAGAACGAACGGCGCGCCGATTCCGATGTTCCGTATGAATGACTTCTCCAAATCCGATGGAGCTTGTTTTTCAACTGAGTCGACTCGCCAGAGTACCCCCGCTCAGAGTAATCAGAAACGTAATACCGAGCAGCGTCATGATCACAGTATTTTACAACCGAGCTCTCGATCGCAAGAACTCTCTGAGGCAATTGGAAGTCATGGAGAACGCTACCGCGCGGACGCAGCGTGTCATAACAAATTCCAGTAAGCAAGAAATCGATCGCGGAAAACCCTTCCCGGTCTGGCAGATTCGTCTTAATCTCCACGCGAAGAGATGGCCTTACCGCAGCGTTCGCTTGAAATAACAGATCGACGAACGCCTTACCTCTCTTGGAAGCTGCAATCAACAGAGTTTCACCATTTGCCGATTGAGCATTTGGATCCGCTCCCCGAGAAAGATAAAACTCCAATTGGAGTGAATGATATTCATTCCAGTCCGAACCGCGCCGGATATATTTTCTGTCTAAGGCGCCCTCAAAGCCTTCCCTGGTAATATCGCCGTAACACAACTTCTGAATCCAGGGGTTCACAACAGGACCGACAAGGTGAAAGGGACGCCCCGGCTCGACAGAGGGAAGAGCCCCTGCTGAGAGAAATATCAAAACAAAAAAAGGCGCAGCCAAGATCGAGATGAGATTCGCCACATGAGCCCATCCTCCGACTCGACAGGCGGGGTAAATGGTTGCAGTCATCACCGTCCAGGTGAATAAATCCAAGCTTGTCGCTAAAAGAAGACCTCCGGACAACGCAATTCTCTGTAACAGGCCGAATTGGGGACGCCCTCGCAATGGCCGGACAGAATCGCTAAATGACCTCACAACAGGGCCAAAAGGGCCGCAACGATCAAAGGGACGGCCTGGGTTTTCCTGGGGTATCTCACCTAAGCTAAGAACCCTCAAAGCAAAAAGAGGCACAACCAACGTCGACATGAGACTAGCTACGTGAGCCCATCCTCCGACCCGATAGACAGGGTAAATAGTTACAGTCTTCACCGTCCAGATGAATAAATCCAGGCTTGCAGCCACCCCTAAGCCCGCTGACAGCACAATCCTCTGGAACAAGCCGAATTCAGGGATACGCTCATCACCTTTTGACGCTGGCTGGATAGAATCAATCAACAGACCTGCAACCGAATGCGACGAGGGACAAGCGAATTGAATGGGCATG
>CAYGHT010000204.1:2022-2365 GCA_964349755.1 uncultured bacterium | reverse complement strand
ATGCAATACTACCAAGAACATCCCACCTTCAAGTCGCTCAAAGAATGGACCACGTTTCAGCGCTTCGAAAAGGGAGAGTTCCAAGTGAGCACACCTCCTTGGTTCAACAAAGAAGTGCTCATCAAGCTCTATCAAAAAGGAGAGGGCCGCGACCTCGACAACCGACACCCCTATCCGTATGTGGCAGTGCAAGTCCGCTTCGACCGAACCAAGAAAGAAAAGGTGGCGTTCGACTGGGACAAAGCCCAGCGCGGCTTTCCACGAGGCTAAAAATTCGTTTTCCATGAAACGTAAATTCGTATAAGCTGGAGCGCTCATCTTCAATCACACCTCACGCCGGTGT
>CAYGHT010000204.1:0-2012 GCA_964349755.1 uncultured bacterium | reverse complement strand
ACCGGGAGAAAGGGGAAAGAGTCATCTATACATATCCTCAAAATCGTTAATTAGATATACTCGACCGAATAACATGCGCCGGCGTGGCGAAATTGGTAGACGCGGTAGACTCAAAATCTACTTCTAGCAATAGAATGCTGGTTCGAGTCCGGTCACCGGCACAATCCCGAACGTTTTGTCAGAAATGGCCAAGCGTTCGGCCTTTTTATTTCCTAACTCCTTCTAAAATAAGAAGATAGGGCAGGACTTGTAATTGTCTCTTTGTCAATTCGGCATGACTTTTCATAACCTATCCTTCCTCTATTTTTGTCTGTTTTCCAAAACAAGCTTTGCTTTCCACTGTAAAAGAGGGTGAGTGTTGATTTTTTCAATCAAGTGGCGATCATCTGTGGCCAGTGTTGCATCTATAGCTCCATGCTCAAATAAGCTTTGCAGAAAAGCTCGTTCACGTTCCCTTAAAGGAAAAAGAGTCGTCAACGCAGTTTTACAATCTGCTAACAATTGATTTGTCCAGCTGAGCCAATCGTTATTGCGAAATACACGTTTTCTGAGCACAGGAATGAGCTGATCTTTCAGTTCGCTTTCTTCAAAGTGAATCTCATTGCTCGATATCTGCCGCCAGTCTTTTGTTCCCATTGCTCCATACACAAGGCATGCAAGGCGCAGTTGCTCGATATCTAAAGAACATTTCGTGAGGAGTTGATGAGCATCAAAGAGATCACGAGAAGCATGTCTTCCAAATAGAGCTGAAAGCTTACCAGCACCAAGCTCATGAAGGTCCAAAAGTGGAATCTCTTTAGTTTTTCTCGTTCCAATGCTATGTGAACGCTTCTTATGTATTCCATAAAGAGGTATTCTAAACATGTAATTCAGATCGACTTCTAGATTGCCATTTCCTCCAAGCACACTGGCATAGCGCAGCTGCCATTTTCCTCCTGCATGTTTTTCAGGGATACGTCGGATGCTTAAACCTTCTCGTTGAAATATTGCCTCTAGAGCTTTTTCTACCTCGGGACGTTCAAGAAGCATCTCTTGTCTATTGACTTGCCCGATATAGTTTAGGTCAATATCCACAGATAATCGGGGCAGGTCAAAGAAGAACAAATTTAGGGCGGTTCCTCCTTTTAGGACCAAGCGTTCCTTCAAAAAGGGATGTACGCTGATACCATCGAGAATGGCCATCAAATGCCAAACCTTTTCCATAATTTCAGGACGGAATCCCGTCTCTAGAGCTTCTCTCAATAACTCTTGCTTAGATATTTCCATTAGGCTCTTCCCATTCACGATTGATTAAGCTCAAAGGGACAATTAGATTCCATTTTGAGATCATTTTTTGAGGTTGTTTAGATTTACGTTCTAGGTAATGCGGTTTCAGAGGGCGATATTTACAAAGGTTTTCGAGATAACTTTCTGGTATCATTAGTCTTGCACGATGAGTCTCTAAGAAAAACCCAAGTTTAGCAATGGTGGTCGCATTGTCCAAAAGAAGGACATACTTTAACACCTGATCCAGATCGAGATATTCAATGCTCTCAAGAGAAAGCCAAATTTCTTCCCAAGACCCACATAAATGCGGGCGATCTAAAACATCAACTAATGTACGTTCAAGAGTAGTTACTAATATACTTTGGCCTAGTCGATCGACGGATTGAGTTCCAAATTGCTCATTATTATCTGCCGTTAGTGCTGTTGGAATTGAAACTGCCTGATATTCAATGTCTTTAAAAACAAAAGGAGCCATTACCCGTTTTTTTGAGAGGTAGATAAATTTGCTAGAAGTAGTATGCAATTTTCCGTGTAAATCAAGGGCTGTTCGATAGCCCAATATTGCATCCTCTGCCATCCTGCTGGTAACTAAAAAAGGATCAACTGGATAAGAGCTTGCAGTCATTCCCTTAGGAATAGAATAATACAAGCCTCGACGGATACGAAGGATGTGGCCTTGTTTTTGATGATAAGCTAGAGAGTTATGTAGTGTGGAATAATTGACAGTACGGGCAGACTCCTTAGAT
>CAYGHT010000203.1:0-2404 GCA_964349755.1 uncultured bacterium | reverse complement strand
GTGAGCTCTGTGGTTAAACAATTTGCGCTCAGAGCCACCCACCTGAATAGTTACGCATAATCAAACTTTCATGTTGTGAAACACAGCGTCCACGTCGTCGAGGTCCTCGAGATACTCGATGAGCGCGATGTTTTGGTTGGCGTCCTCATCGCTGACCTCTACATACGCTTTCGGGACCATGGCGAGCTCCGCCTCTTCGATCGCAAGGTTCGCTTTCTGGAGCGCCTCTTTCACGGCGTTGAATCTTTCCACAGGCGCGATCACCATGTAGCTTTCCTCTTCGACGACGAAGTCTTCGGCTCCCGCTTCGCTTGCGAGTAAAAAGAGGGCGTCTTCTGCAGCGTTCGCTTTCAGAATGCGAAAGACGCCGCGCCGATCGAAGTTGTAACTCACAGCGCCCGGCGTCGCGACGGTGCCGCCAAATTTATTGGTCGCGATCCGGATGTCAGACGAGATGCGGTTCTTGTTATCCGTCATGATGTCGACGATGATTCCAACGCCGCCATAGCCATAGAGCTCGTAGCTCATCTCGCTGAAATCTTGGGAGTCGGCAGACGCTGCCTTTTTGACGTTGCGATCGATGTTTTCATTGGGCATGTTGGCGTCTTTGGCTTTTTGAATCGCGAGGCGCAGCTTGCTATTTCCCTGCCGGTCGGGACCGCCTTGCTTGACTGCCGAGATGATCTCTTTCATGATGCGGCTGAAGATTTTGCCTTTCTTTTTGTCCGCCCGCTCCTTGCGGTGCTTGATGTTGGCCCATTTGGAGTGTCCTGCCATGTGATTATAGCCTTTTTTGCATCATGATTTTAGTGATGTAGCGACCTTCGGTCTTAATGAAGTGACGCTGCGCTCCGTAGCGCTGAAACCCCAGTCGCTCATACAAGTGGATTGCCGGATTGCCCTCGTACACTTCGAGATGAAGGAGCTCCAAATGAAATTGCTCGACCCCGAGGCTCATGAGCGCTTCGAGCAATTGCTTACCTACGCCCTGGCCTCGATGCGCCTCGTCGACAATGATCGCAAATAAACTCTGATGCGCCAGCTTTCTGTACGGCTGGATGTACAAGACGGCAATGCCGCAGGGCGTGTCGCCTGCCATCGCGGTCAGAACAGCGCCTTGTTTGGCGTAGCTGAGCCAAAGACGGGCAGCGTCTTCAACTTCGCGAAGGTCGGCCAGAGGAAATCCGTCGAGCACGCCTGGCTGCAAGAGCCACTGAACGAGGAGCTGCTGGTCGGACTCAATGCTTGGACGAATGGAGATCATGCGAAGAAATGCTCCATCAAGATGCGGCTGTGGGGATGGCCATTGAATTTCACGTACTCTTCCTGGCGGGCAAAGGGCTTGAATTCGAGCTTGTCCAAAATGGGGCGAAGGGGCGATGGCTCGAAGAGCTCAGCGTGCATGCTTTCGAGATGAAACCGGGTTTTGGCCAGATGCGCTAAATTGCGGACCATCGACGTTCCGATCCCCTTTCTTCGGTGCTCGGGCGCGACGATTAAATAAAACGAGCAGTGGTGCGCAACTTTGCGATACGGCATCAAAAACAACGTCCCAATGGCGCAGGGCGTCTCACCCAAAAGGCCGGTGAGACTCGCTTTGTACTTGGAAAAACCGATCCAGTTCTTGATCGGATCGTCTCGCTCGGCAAACCCAAACGGAAATGGATCGCACGCAGCCGACGTGTTCAGCCACTCGAGCAAAAACGACTGATCACTTTCCTCTGAAAAGCGGATGTCGAACTGTTCTGGTGGCATCATCCAAATTCCTTGAGATACGCTTCGATGAATTCATCGAGCTCTCCATCCATCACTGCGTGAATGTCCCCTTTTTCGACCTTCGTCCGGGCGTCTTTCACCAACGTGTAGGGCTGAAACACATAGTTGCGAATTTGGCTGCCCCACGCAATCTCTTTTTTCACTCCCCCAAGTGCTGCGATCTTTTGGGTTCGCTCAGCGCACTCTTTTTCATAGAGCTTTGAGCGGAGCATCTTCATGCACGTCTCACGGTTTTGGATCTGGCTCCGCTCTCCTTGACACGAGACGACGATGCCTGTGGAAAGATGCGTGATGCGCACCGCAGAGTCGGTCTTATTGACGTGCTGGCCGCCTGCACCCGAAGCGCGGTACGTATCCACCCGGATCTCATCGGGGCGAATGGGAGCGGCTTCGACATCTTCCACAATGGGCGTCACATCCACCGACGCAAAACTCGTGTGGCGACGCGCATTGGAATCAAACGGCGAAATGCGGACCAATCGATGCACGCCTCGCTCCGAGCGGCTAAATCCAAACGCAAACGGCCCAGTGAAGCGAAATGTGATGTTCTTAATGCCCGCGATCTCCCCATCGAGCCGATCGATGATCTCCACCGTCCAGCCGCGCCGCATCGCAAAGCGCTGGTACA
>CAYGHT010000202.1:0-2433 GCA_964349755.1 uncultured bacterium | reverse complement strand
GCATGGAGGAGGTATTGCAGATCATGACCGTCCGCTTCATGAGCGATTCGTTCGTATGAGGATCGATGAGCTGCGGAAACGTTCGGAGAACCTCGACCACTTCCCCTGCCCGCTCGCCGCAGGCGACCACAACCACGATGTCGACATCGGAGTATTTTGAAAGGTGGTGCTGCATGACCGTTTTTCCAGCGCCAAACGGCCCAGGAGAACAAAAGGTCCCCCCTTTGAGGATCGGAAAATTCGTATCGAGAATGCGAAGCCCCGTAGACATCATCCGGGTCGGACGGGTCCTCTTTCCCTCTTGGAGGGCCAACTTCACAGGCCACCGTTGCACCATCGTGAACTCCATCGGAGCTCCTTGCTCGTTCGTCCCTTGAGCAATCACCGTATCGACCGTGTAAGATCCCGCTTTTGCAACCGAATCGATCTTCACCCGTCCGAAAAACGAAAAAGGGACCATGATGGCGTGTTGAAAACGGCCTTCGGCCACGGTGCCCAACACATCGCCGCGCACCAAAACAGCACCCGGTTTACACGTCGGTTGAAATTCCCATTTTTTCTCTCGATCGAGCGGCAATAAATAAACTCCACGAGAAAGATACGCTCCCGTGACGCTCGCAACTTTTTCTAACGGATTTTGAAGGCCATCGACGATTAACCCCAAAAGCCCCGGCCCCAGTTCCGCCTCCAGCATGTGCTCTAGAAACGTCACCTGCGTATTGAGCTTGATCCCATGTGTGTCTTCAAATACCTGGAGCTTTGCGACCGACCCTGCAATCTCGATCACTTCCGCAAGAAGCTCCTCAGTTCCCACTTTGACTTTGGCCATTTCTCCTTGGCGAATGTCCCCATCAAAGCGAACGTGCAAAAGGTTGCCAAACGCCTCAACAACCGTTCCTGTAGCGTGCGTTTTTTTATCCATAGTTGCTCAAGTCCCGAATGATTGAAAGGCCTTGGGCCTCGTCCAGTGTTTGCCACGACTCCACAAGGAGAAGGCGCGCCATGTATCCAAGTAAGTGGTCGATTGAAAACGGTTCAGTTCCCTCGATTTCTTCAATCTTCTCCAAACGGTACGCGAGCAGTTCCCGCTCTTGGGCCTTCGGCTCGTAGCTAAAAAGCCCTTTGAGCACTTCGTAGCCTGTTGGAGGAGTGTAGTCTGCCGCATCTTTTTGCGCCAAGATCGAAGCGACGAGCGGATCGAACAAATCTTCAAATTGGAGTTCGCGAACTAAATCGCGCTTCAGCCGTTTTGCTCGCAGAGCCAGCAGAATCAGGTAGATCTCACGCTCTTGAGACGCGAAGCGCGCAAGAAATCCCCCCTCCATAGAAAGCGTCTGGTAGAGCGCCACGTGAAGGGCCGCGATGTTGCGCAAGCGATCCGCGCTCGTTTCATACCGCTCGAGAAATTCGACAATGAATGGAGCGAACCCCTCTTTCACAAGAACCGCAGCGTCCAGCTCCTTGAGAGACATCGCCCCCCGCTCGTCGAGCGGTAATTCTTGCCACATCGCCCGTAAATTAGAGACATCGAACGCCCAAAACAGTTTATCGACAAGCCGCAAGTCTGAAAACTTGAGATTCATTGCGTAAAGCGTCCGAAGTTCGTGCGAAGAAAGCTCGGACTTGACGTCTAAGCTTAAACTGGGAAGTGCGCTCGCAACAAAGTAATATTGACTCATTTACACCCGAAACATGAGTTCACGAAAATCGCGCCGGATGTAGTTTGCGATCAGCTCGCGCACCACCTCTTCCGAAATGTCGATGATGATATGCCGCTCCTTCAGACGAATTTGAACGCCGCCGTGAAAATCGCCAATCTGGACCGAATGCTCCTTGAGCCGAGAGAGAATCGCTTCCCCCAATAACGCGTTGATCGCGCGCGGCGTAATTTCTTTTGGAATGACCACTTGAAAATCGTCCTCGATCCCCTGCTCCTCAAGAGAGCGAACAAAGCCCTGCACCAGCCGTGCGATCAACTGCGGTTGAGTCATCTCCTGATGCACCACAGAGCCGAGCTCTTTGTGAAAGAGCTCCTGTTCGATCTTCTGCTTGAGCATTTCGATGCCCTGGCGACACGAAAGCTGCAACGACGACTGAAACACCCGCCGCTTCTCTTCGATCTCTCGCTCCGCGCCCCTCTTTAACAGAGCCGCTTTGTCCTTTGCCTCGCGAAGAATCTCGGCCGCCTGAAGGTGGGCATTCTCGATGATTTCCCGCGCTTCTTGTCTTGCCGGATCCAACGTCTCCTTGCGAATGGAATCGCAAATCTTCTGGATCTTGTCCTTACCCGTTTCTAGATTTCTCATGTTCAATCCCCTTGGAACCAGAAATGTGGAGTATGCACGGACGCCGAATTTCTGTTAACTATACCTCGAGCAGTCACAAATTGCGCTTTTGAAGGGGTTGCAGTGGCCCATCTGCGAAGGATCGGGG
>CAYGHT010000201.1:0-2454 GCA_964349755.1 uncultured bacterium | reverse complement strand
CAGATGGGCCACTGCAACCCCTTCAAAAGCGCAATTTGTGACCGCTCGAGGTATAAGCGAGGCTCTGAAACCCTGTCGTTCTTTCTACAGACCGAAGAAAGGCTCCCTAAAAGCAACGCCATCGTTCTGCATCCCGGAGCGCGCGATTCTTTTCGCCGCTGGCCGGCCGTTCACTTTGTGGAGCTCGGCAAGCGGCTCGCGAAGCTCGGTCACCCAATCGTGGTCACTGGCTCCGCGGCTGAACGGACGCTCATCGAACAGATTGCTTCGCAGATTCCGGGAGCTATGACACCGGATCCTGCGCGCTCGCTTCGTTCACTTGCGAGTCTTTTGGAAAGTGCCGCCCTGGTAATTACCAACGACACAGGACCTGCCCATCTGGCCTGCGCTCTGAAAACGCCGCTCATCATGTTGTTTGCGTGCACGGATCCGGCATTGTTTGGACCTCACCATGCGCGGAATGCTCATGTGATTGTGCGACGTCCGACTTGCGATCCTTGCTTGAAGCGCAACTGTCGTTTGCCATTTTGTCAGCTCCAGATCACTCCGGGCGATGTCTTTGAACTTGCACAGCGAGTCCTACATGCAAAAGCCTAGAATTTGCGTCATTCTCGTCAATTGGAACGGCAAGAGCGATACCATCGAGTGTCTCGACTCGCTTGCGAGAGTCGAATACTCCCGTTTTACAAGCCTCGTCGTCGACAACGGCTCGTCTGACGACTCTGTCAATGCCATCCGCGCGGCCCACCCGGAAGTTCCCATTCTCCAGACGGGTGAGAATCTCGGCTTTGCTGGTGGCAACAATGCAGCGTTGAAGTGGGCGCTTTCCAAGCCCTTCGAGTGGTTCTTGCTCTTAAATAACGACACCGTGGTGGCGCCCGATTTGCTGCGCGCATTGCTCGCACAGGCGACCCAGACACCCGACGCAAAAATCTTCGGTGCAAAACTGCTTCGCTATCACGACAGGGAGCGCATCGATCATCTGGGCGGGCGGTGGAATCCCAACGTCGTGGAATTCGATTCCCTGCATGCAGGCGAGCTCGACGGAGATCAGGAGAGCGAATCTGTCGATTATGTCTGCGGGGCCGCGCTCTTCATGCACCGGAGCGTCCCAGAAACCATTGGCCTTCTCGAGGCCCGATTTTTTCTCTTCTGGGAAGAGACCGACTTTTGCTTTCGCGCGCGGAGAGTCGGTTTTGCCGTTCGGACGGCGCCGAACGCCCGCGTTTGGCACAAAGTCTCCGCTTCTTTCATCGGCGGCAAGCCGCACACCCATTATTTCTGGTGGCGCTCGCGTCTGCTCTGGCTCGAGCGCAATGTACCGCTCGGAGAGCGGACCCTGCTGCTTCGCGAAATCGTCCGCCCTGAGCTTTGGAAAACAGCACGCCACTACCTGCTCAAATCGCTTCAACACAAACTTGCGTGGTTGCTCCGTCGTCCACACGACCCGGCGCTTCGACAAAAGATCAAGCGACTCAAGTCAGGACTTGCTGGCGCGTTTGATTACTACCGCGGCAGATTCGGCAATTGCCCAAAATGGGTGGCGCGCAAGTGAAGAAACGTGATACAACAACCTCTGAGCTTGAGTTTCCCAAATTTTTGGCTTGACGTGGCTGTTATCTGGGAAATATGCAAGGCGCCGCTTAACAAGCGGGCACCCGATACAGGCAACCCCTTGCGGGTTGCCGAAGCAGGGCAACGCAGCAGATTGCCCAGAGAACAGCCACGTCAAGTCAAAAATTTGGGAAACTCAAGCTCTGAGGCGGGCACACCATGATGAGACATATCTCCAAACTTCTTTTTCTCGCATGCTTAGTTTTTCTTAGCGGCTGCGAGAGCAATCAAGCGATTGTCAACCAAATCGATGAACGGGAGGCCAACGAAATTGTGGTCTATCTCGCATCGAAGGGCATTGCCGCACAAAAAGTGACAGCGGTGAGCTCTGAAATTGGCGGTGGTGGCACGACCCAGTACAACATTTCTGTCGATAGCGATCGGGCAACGGATGCGATTGCGATGCTCAACCGCGTCGGCCTTCCCCGCATGCAAGGAACGACGCTCCTCGAACTGTTTGCGAAATCGGGGTTGATGTCGTCGGATCGAGAGGAAACGGTTCGCTATCAAGCAGGACTTGCCGAAGAGCTCAAGAATACGATCCGCAAAATCGACGGCGTGCTCGACGCCAATGTGCAACTCTCTTTTCCTCCTGCGGAAACGGCCCCAGGCGTCACACCGCCTAAAACAACGGCTGCCATTTACGTCAAACACCAAGGCATTCTCGAAGATCCCAACAGCCACTTGGAGACCAAAATCAAGCGGCTTGTCTCGAGCAGCGTCAATGGATTGAACTTTGACGATGTATCGGTCATTTCGGATCGCTCCCGCATTGCCGATATTCAGCTCTCCGGCGAGGGAGAGATGATCGGCCAAAAGAATTTAGCCGACGCCTATGTG
>CAYGHT010000200.1:0-2459 GCA_964349755.1 uncultured bacterium | reverse complement strand
CCCTTCATCGCATCGATCACCATGATGGCGCAGTCGGCAGCCGTCAAAGTACGGTACGTGTCTTCCGAGAAGTCTTCGTGGCCTGGCGTATCGAGTACGTTGATGATCACGTCTTTGTAGGTGAATTGCATGGCGGATGAAGTGATGGAGATGCCGCGCTCTTGTTCCATCGCCATCCAGTCGGAGGCCGCGGCTTTGCGCCCTTTACGCCCTTTCACCATGCCGGCGGTATGAATCATGCCAGAATAGAGGAGGAGTTTTTCGGTCAATGTGGTTTTACCCGCATCGGGGTGACTGATGATGGCAAAGGTGCGCCGTTTTGCAACGGCTTCTTGAAGAGCGGTGTCGAGCATCTGAAGAAGGATAGCGAAACCTTAAATTTCTGTTGCTCTCTTTTTTTATGCTCCTGTAGAATTGACCCTTTGTTCTGGGGTGTTAGCTCAGTTGGTTAGAGCGCCACGTTGACATCGTGGAGGTCGGTTGTTCGAGTCAACTACATCCCATTTTATGGAAACTCTCCGCTGTACTGCCGCAGCGCTTGCTGCTGCAGCTCTTTTTGAGGTGCTGCCTGGCTCCCACTTGCTCGGTGGCGGACCGACGCCCACCGGCTTCTTTTATCAAGTAAATAGTTTAATTTCGCCCGTCCCAGAAACGCTCCAGATGCTCGAAGAGCGGATGCGCCAGATCGTGCGCGAGCGGAGGCCTTTGCGCGCGCTTGAGATGGTGGCTGCCAGTGCACAGGGGCTGTTTAGCAAACAAGGCCACCTGGCCGCACTGGAGGCGCTCCAGGAGTGCTCTTCGAAGGAGCTTCTCTCCGTGATCCAGATCGGCGAATTCTACGATCTGTTGGAAGGGCCGTTTTGCTCATCGCTCCAAGAGCTCGCCGCCTTCAAGCTCTTGAGCCTCGAAAAGGTCGGGGATCAGGAGTACCGGCTCGAGGGGTGCGTTGCTCCCTCGAAAGACGAGCTCAAGGCGCTTTTGCGCCGGCGCGCGAAGTACGCTGAGGAAAACCACAGGATGCTCGGCGAAGAGCTCGGCCTTTGGGAGGGAAACTTTGTGTGGCGCAAGCGAGGCCTGCGGGTTAAACGGGCGCTTCTTGCGCACTTGACGCAGCGCTGCATAGGCGAGGAAATTGCATTGAGCGATGCCCAGCAACCCATCCACTTTACGCATTGGTCCTACAGCGACCGGACTGTGGCCCTCTCTGAGGACTCTGGCCTCCTCGCTGAAGAATGCCAGAGCACAATCGAGCAAAAAATTGAGTCTGGATCCCGGGCCGATGCAAATTCTCTCTTGCAAACGGCGCATGAATTGCTTACCATGCTTGGCTTTCACCCCGAGGTCCGCGAGGGGCAATTGCTCGTGGAAGACGGCTTAGGTCGGTTGCACGAAGCGGCGACAGTTGTCGTTTCCCAAGGCGCTGTGAAAGCGACAATGGGCCTTGAAAGAATTCTTGCTCTTTTGTTAGAAAGGAGCGCTGGAAATTTGCCGAAGTGGCTGATTCCTGAGCATGTTCGGCTTTTGCCGCTCGAAGAGCGCCATCTGCCGAAAGCCCGCGAATTCGCCCATTCGATTGAAGCCGCAGGGCATCGAGCGGGGATTGTGGACTCGCAAGAGTCGCTAAAGCACAAGCTCAGCGCTGCAAAGCGCGAGCGAGTGCCATTTGTGCTTGTGATTGGAGATCGGGAGCTGGAGTTGGGCAAGGCCACGCTCCGACGTCCCACTGAGGAAACTGGAGAGCTTGTGGACCTACGAGAGTTGATCGAGCGGTTGAATGAGAATTAATAGAGAAATTCGAGCGTCGCGACTGCGCGTGATTAGCGAAGATGGAGAGCAGCTGGGCGTATTGACGCTCCGCGAGGCCTTGATTAAGGCTGAAGATGCGGGGCTCGACCTCGTTGAAATTGCGCCGAACGCAGACCCACCCGTTGCGAAAATCATCGATTACGGCAAGTTTCGCTACGCACAAGCCAAGAAGGAAAAAGAAGGGAAAAAAGCGCAAGTTACGATCAAGGTGAAAGAGATCAAGCTCAAGCCGAACATCGACACGCACGATTTCCAAACGAAAGTGAAACACGCTCGAGAGTTTTTATCCAAAGGGAACAAAGTGCGCATTTTACTCGTGTTTCGCGGCCGAGAAATGCTCCACATTGATCTTGGAGAAAAAGTCGTGCGAGAATTTTGCACGGAAATCGCAGACGTGGGCGCAATCGAATCAGCAGGAAAATTAATGGGCCGCACAATGACCACCATTCTCGCTCCCGGTGGAAAGCGCCTAAAACCGAAAGCAGGAGAAGCAGACCGTGCCAAAAATGAAAACCCGTAAGGCGATGAAAGCCCGATTTAAAGTAACGGCCACAGGCAAACTCAAGCGAACTCGCCCCGGCCGTCGTCACATCCTCACAAAAAAAAGTGCCAAACGAAAGCGGAGTCTTGCTAAAGCCCGCTATGTCGATAGC
>CAYGHT010000199.1:0-2487 GCA_964349755.1 uncultured bacterium | reverse complement strand
TTTTAAAACAGCTCATACTATCAATGCGCTGAAATTCGTTGCAAGTATTTTAGACTTGAACCTCTCAGTTTTTTTGGTGATTTTTTTTTTGAGAAAGCATATCTCCAGGATATGCGCATTGTGCAAGCTGCTGTAGAATTCGCCCCCATTGCGAAAGCGGGAGGGCTCGGCGAGGTCGTGACGGGGCTCTCGCGCGAGCTCTCGCGGACACACCACGACCTCAGGGTCTTCCTCCCCAAGTACGATTTCCTTAAAAAGGATCGACTGGCTGGCCTTCGGCTCGAAACCCCCTCCTTCACCTGCCAAGAAAACGGCAAATCCATCGAGAACTCCATGTGGTCCGTGGAGATCGAAGGATGCAAACTCTACCTTCTAGAAACAAAGCATCCAGCGCTTTATTTTCAGCGCGGCAAACTCTACGGCTGTGAAGACGATGCCGCCCGCTTTTTGTATTTTTCAAGAGCGGTTCTCGAATTTCTTAAATCTCAAAATACGCCCATCGACATCTTGCACGTGCACGATTGGCACACCGCGCCGATGGCCCCGCTCGCCCGTTCGATGGGCGTCAAAATCAAAGCAACCGTCCTCTCCATCCACAATGTCGAATATCAAGGAAAATGCGCTCCCCACGAGCTCGAAGCGGTGGGGCTCCAGCCGAAAGAATTTCTCGATCCTGTCGATCCAGGCACAATGAACTTGCTTAAAGGAAGTTTGAGCCACGTCGATGCCATTGTCGCAGTGTCTCCGAGCTATGCTGAGGAAATTTTATCTCCACAATTTGGCTTTTCGCTCGATGTGACGCTCCGCGAACAAAAAGCCAAATTGAGCGGCATCCTCAATGGCATCGATCTAGAGCTGTGGGATCCATCCAAAGATCCTGCGTTGCGTGCACACTACAGCTCCGAGGATGCATTTACGAAGGTTCAAGACGCAAAACGCAAAACTCGAGAAACGCTCGGCGCATCCAAGCAAATGCCGCAAATGCCTTGGTTTGGCGCGATCTCGCGGCTAGTCCCACAAAAAGGGCCAGAGCTCATCGAAGAAGCGATTCACTGGGCCGTCTCTAAAGGCGCTCTATTCGCTTTGCTTGGCTCTTCCCCAATCCCTACAATGCAACGCCATTTCGAAGAGCTCAAGCGCCGCTACCACGGACACGCTCAAGTGCTCATTCACCTCGACTATGATGAAGCGCTTGCGCACAAGCTCTATGCAGCCCTCCACTTTTTTATAGTTCCTTCCCACTTCGAGCCCTGCGGACTGTCGCAGCTCATCGCGATGCATTATGGAACTGTTCCCATTGTTCGAGCCACAGGCGGACTCAAAGACACTGTATTTGATCAAGGAGATTCCAAAACTCCTGCGTCCGAAAGAAATGGGTTTGTTTTTAAAGAGCCAACTGCTGAAGCGCTCAAAGCAACACTCGAACGGGCGCTCCATTTGTGGCAAACCGATCAGCCAGGGTATCAATCGTTAGTGCGTCGAGGAATGAAGGCCAATGTAGGATGGCGCGAACCCGCAATGAAATACCACCGTTTATTCTTAAAACTACAGAGGTAAAATGCACGTCATCGCTTGGAACTCGTTCGTTTTTTCATGCATGGCGAATTTAGCGCTCGCCACTCAACTCACAGTCAATATCGCGGGGGATACAGCGCCCTCTACAGGAATTTTCAACAGCGGGACATTGCAAGGCGATCTCCGCGGAAGCCTCAACTACATCAATCAAAACAGCGGAACTTACAGTGTCGGATTTAACTTAAGCGCTCCTGATCGAACCATCACGTTGGCGGGACTACTGCCAATTGTCAATCTCAATGGAGTGAACTCCGTTACCATTGATGGAAGCAACACGGGCGGAGGCGCGATCATCTTAAGCGGCAATTCGCAGTATCGATGCATGATGATGCGACAAGGAACCGTGACGCTCCAGAACATGACTTTGACCCAAGGATACGCCTTGGGAGGATCAGGAGGTCTCCCAGCAGGAGGCGGAGGACTTGGAGGCGGAGGCGCTCTTTTCATCGACCAAGCAAACGTCACGCTATCCAACCTCACACTCTCAAATAACCAAGCTCTCGGAGGAAACGGCGCAGATGAAAAGACCGAAACGCCGACTGCTGTAGGAGGAGGGGGAGGAGGGGGACTCAACGGCAACGGAGGGAACGGAGGAACCGATGCCTCGTCTGGCGGCGGTGGCGGCGGCGGAATCGGAGGGGTCGGAGGCGCTCAAAACTTTTCTTTGCCATCTGTAATTGGATTGGGTGGAGCCGGAGGGGGTGGCATTGCTGCAGGATCTCCATTCTCAGGCAATGGAGGCGCCTCGGGAGACAGTCATAACGGCAGCACAGGAGGAGCCATCGGATCTTCAAGTGCAGGCAGTGCGTCCTCAAGCACCGGCGGCGCGAATGGAGGCGGCGGGGCAGGAGGGCCAGAGGGCTTTGGAGGTGGTGGCGGAGGCATTGCTGGAGCCAACGCATTCAATGGGAT
>CAYGHT010000198.1:0-2493 GCA_964349755.1 uncultured bacterium | reverse complement strand
GATGGCTTTTCCCATCGGCGTGGGAGTTGGGTGGCTGTCACAAATACTTGGGACAGGCTTGCCGTGGCGTGGCTCAAGAGGGTTTGGCGCGTTTCGTCGAGGTGGGGGCCGATGTCGTCTAGGCCAAACAAGGCGGGCGCGCCTGTGGCTTTTGACAAAATTTCCCATTCTGCGAATCGGAGGGCTGCTGCTGCGGTCCGCTTTTGGCCCTCTGAGCCAAAGGCGGCAGTTTTTTGTTCGTTGATGGTCATTTCAAAATCATCGCGGTGTGGTCCGCTGAGGGTGAGGCCGAGGATTTTTTCGCGCGGCCGATGGCGTTTGAGTTGTGCGGCAAAGGCCTCGGGAGTTGCAGCTCCACTCGAATGGAGGTGGAGTTCGTGGATTTCTTTGCCCTGGCTCAGCTCGAGCCCTTTTTCGCGTAATTTGGGGGCAAGCTCGAGCGATAATCCACGACGCATTTGAGACAGATACGAAGCAGACACAGCCATTTCGCTCTCCCAGCATTCGATGGCTTGGGTTTCGCTTGCCCGAAGCAGGGCGTTCCGTTGTTTCATGGCGCGCCAGTAGCGCGCGAGATGGTGGATATAGAGCGGATCGCGCTGGGCTAAATGGAGGTTGAAGAAGCGGCGGCGCATTTGGGGGGCGCCGTCGACAAGGGCCTGATCGGTTGGAGTGTGCAAGACTGAGGGCAAGATGCCGAGTAGGTGCTGGAGCGTCGCATAGCTGTTGCCGTCGAGCACCAATTTTTTTGTGACGCCGTCGAAGGAAATCTGGATGGTGTGTTCTCCATCTGCCTTGATTACGATCGCTTCGAGAAAGAAGAACGACGCCCCGGTGCGGATGAGCTCGGAGAGTCGCTCTGCGCGGAACGAGCGGCCGGTTGAGAGGAGTGTGATGGCTTCGAGTAGGTTTGTCTTGCCTTGGGCATTTTCGCCGCAAATGAGATTGAAGGTCGGAGAAAATTCAAGCTCGCATTCGCTCAAATTGCGGAAATTGCGCGCGTAGAGGGAGCGGATGGAGGTCTGTGTCACAGGCTTTGTTGCATGATTCAGCAAGTCTTCAAGCTGTTGATGGTAAAAAGGTTGTAACCACAGAGAGCACAGAGGACACAGAGAAAAGAAGATGCTCTGAACTCTCTATGGCAAACGCTGATCATGAGGTGCTTAGATGAAAACGAATGATGCAATAACGTCTGTGTCACACAGTTGCCGCTACCTCATGCTTTGCCCCTTCTGCTGGCGCTTCGGTTAAACGCATGGGCATTAGGACAAAGAGCGCTTGCGTGGAGTCGGTGATTAGGCCGGGGCTATGCGAGTCGTTCAAGCCAAAGCGGACGGTTTCGTCTTTGGAGTGGCGGAGGACGTCGACGAGGTAAAACGGGTTGAAGGCGATCTCGAAGCGGGGGCCTGCAAAGTCGACGGGCATGCTGACGCGCCCTTCGCCAATTTCGCTGTTCATGGCATTCAAGTGGAGCTGGCCGGTTTCAAAAACAAAACGGGCAGAGCCGCTCGATTCGGAGGTGAAAAGCGAGACTTGTCGAAGGAGGGTCATGAGCTCTTCGCGATGGATGGCGAATTGATGGGCGACGCTTTGGGGGATGACGCGCTCGACATCGGGGTACTGACCGGAGAGCAGTTTTGCAATGATTAACTGAGAGTCGGCCTCGAGCGCGATTTTATCGTGAGCGATGCGCAGCGAGACATTCGCGTCGGTGTCGCTCAGGATTTTACTCATCTCATCGACGGCTTTTAGCGGTAGAACCAATTCTCCATGAATGGAGGGGTCCATGATGACGGGCGCAGAGACTTTTGCTAAGCGCTTTCCATCGGTGCCGACAAAGCTCGCCTTTTGATCTCCAATTGTGAGCCGAATGCCATTGAGCATGTAGCGGCTATCTTCGCGCGCTGCTGAAAATCCAGTCTTCACAAGCATTGCTTTCAACACCGAGGAGCTGAGTTCCAATTTTGGCGCATTTGAAAGATCGGGCATCTCTGGGAATTCTCCCTTGCTCATCCCGTGAATTTTGAATACGGAAGAGCCTGTCGTGATTTCGGCAATTTCATTGGTCGTCACAGAGATTTTAATTTGCGGCGCAGTGAGCTCGCGGATCAGTTGGAACAGCTTGCGGCCAGGAAGTGCAATCGCTCCCTCCTTGACTACTTTTGCCGACATGTAGCAGCGAATGCTGACGGTTAGATCCGTCGCACTCACAATGACCAAATCGTCGATGGCTTCGAGAAGAACATTCACAAGAGTTGGAACAGAGGGTTTTGTGGGGATAATGCTTTGAATTTTTCCGATCATCGATACGAGATCGGCTTTCGAGACAACGGCGATCATGAAGGCTCCTATATCTTAACGCCATGTGCGGGCTTTTTAGCCCGCTCTGGCGGCTGCGGCTTCGCCCATCGAATTCTTCTTCTCGCCCATAGCCAAAGGCTATGGGCTCGTCGTTCGAATTCAATGGACTTTGCCTCGCTCGCCAGAGCGGGC
>CAYGHT010000197.1:0-2570 GCA_964349755.1 uncultured bacterium | reverse complement strand
GCTCGGAGAATCCATCGACATCCATTGCGGCGGCGTCGACAACATGTTCCCCCACCATGAAAACGAAATCGCTCAATCCGAATGCTGCTCAGGACACCGTTTTGTTCGCTACTGGTTCCACGTCGAGCATCTCCTTGTAGATCACAAGAAAATGTCCAAAAGCCTTGGCAATTTTTACACGCTGCGCGACATCTTGAAGCGCGGCTACACAGGCCCTGAGCTTCGATACTTGCTTCTCGCAACGCACTACCGCGTCCAACTCAACTTTACGTTCGCCGCTCTTGACGGCGCGCGCGCCGCTAGGACACGCATTCGCGATTGTGTGGAGCGTCTTCGAGAACTTGACGGCGCAGCAGAGCCCCATGAATTTCCCGCACTGAAGACAGCAAATGGTGCATTTACAGCGGCCCTCAGCGACGATCTCAACACATCGGCGGCGCTCGCTGTTCTCTTCGATCTCATTCGGGAACTCAATGTCCTAGCCGATGCCGGTCAGCTCAATGCGGCTGGAGCAGCTGGCGCCCTTGCACTCTTCGAGCGCTGGGATCGCGTTCTCGGCGTGTTTCCCCTGCAGCAAGTAAGTAGCGCCCCTGCTCATCTGCTCGCGCTTCTCGCAGAGCGAGAAGCCGCCCGCAAAGCCAAAAACTGGAAGGTCAGCGATACGCTGCGCGACGAAATCCTCAATGCTGGCTATGTCATCGAAGATAGCCCCCAAGGAGCCAAACTGAAGAAAAAATGACAAACAAACCAGCACAAACCGCCGATGAGCGTTTCCTAATCCAATTCTACCAGCTCGCAGACGGCAAAGCAGACAAGCCTGTGGCCATTGCAAAAGCTGCGCGCGCGGCGCGGCTCAAAGAGACCGCTGTGAAAACAATCATCAAGCATCTAGCCCAAGCCAATTTGATCAAGAAAGTAGGCGATGACGCCGTCATGCTCACAGCGCATGGAATCGAGCTTGCTGAGGAATTGCTCGGAGTATAATCCACTACGAAAAGAGGCGGGCACGGGCAGGGGCACGCACACGGGCACGGGCAGGAGCACCAAGGGCTCAAGCGATTCGTGCCCGTGTGCGTGCCCGTGCCCCTGCCCGCCTTCAATCCTCAGGCTTAACCAGCGGGAAAAAGAGCACATCCCGAATCGATTCGGCGTTGGTGAACAGCATCACCAGACGATCGATGCCAAAACCGATGCCTCCTGTGGGGGGCATTCCCTGGCAGATGGCTTCGATGAATTCCTCGTCGAGGGGGCTGGCCTCGAGATCTCCAGCCGCTTTTTTCTCAGCTTGTGCGACGAGCAGGCTGCGCTGCAGTTCGGGGTCGTTGAGTTCCGTGTATGAGTTGCACATTTCGCGCCCTAAAATGAACGACTCGAAGCGCTCCACAAACCCTTCTTTGCGTAAAAGTGGGTCGCGGTGCGGTTTGCAAAGCGGCGTTGTCTCGATTGGGTGATCCAGAATGTGGTGAGGCTGCACCAAGTGTTTTTCAGCAAATTCCTCAAAGCACATCGCAATCAAAACACCGCGCGAAGCGTTGGTCACTTGGGGAACGTCGATGTGCGTCTGTTTCAATAAACGAGCTCTCAACTCTGCGTCGCTTAAGCCCTCGACATTGAAGCCGCCGTATTCGGCAATTGCGCCAGTCATCGACAAACGCTTCCACGGTCCCTTGACATCGATTACGTGAGCGATGCTCTCGGTTTCAGAGGTGATTCGAACTTTCGTGTCGCCAAAGAGGGCGAGCGCGACCGCCTCAAAGAGCCCTTCTGTAAATTCCATGAGATCGAAGTAATCCCAACCTGCTGCATAGGCTTCCAGTTCTGTGAATTCGGGATTGTGGGTCCGATCGATCCCCTCATTGCGAAAGACCTTGCCGATCTCGTAAATCTTCTGCATTCCGCCGACGATGAGTTTTTTAAGAGGAATCTCGAGTGAGATGCGAAGGAACATGTCTTGTTTGAGCGCATTCAAATGGGTCGTAAACGGCTGCGCTGCCGCGCCGCCGTACGTATTTTGCAATACCGGCGTCTCGACTTCTTCAAATCCGAGCTCTTCGAGATAACCGCGGATCGCGAGCAAGATGCGCGAGCGGCGCCGAAATCGCTCGAGCGATTCGGGATGAGAGATGAGATCGAGCCAGCGCTTGCGATAGCGAACCCCTTTATCTGCAAGACCGCTATGCTTATCTGGCAGAGGAAGGAGCGATTTCGTGAGAAGCGTGACTTTTTTGGCAAAGACGGTGAGCTCGCCGCGCTGCGTCTTGAACAGATGCCCTTCGATCCCCAAAATGTCTCCGAGATCGAGCTTTTTCTCGAGAAATTTGAGCGCCGTGAGCTCGTCTGTCGGCGTAAATCCAGCCACATGAGTCAGATCTCGATTGAACATGATTTGGATTCGGCCCGTCTCATCCTGAAGATGAGCAAATGCATTTTTTCCCATGGCTCGGAATAAAACCAGTCTGCCTGCCACAATCTGATGGGGAGTTTTCCCTTCAGCCGCCTCTTCGCTATGGCCCAATTCCTTCCCGTCCCACTCCTTTTGGAGAGAACCAGCAGTGGCTGTCGGCTTGAAC
>CAYGHT010000196.1:0-2575 GCA_964349755.1 uncultured bacterium | reverse complement strand
ATTCCAGAGTTTCAAAGCCTCGCGTTGGTGCAGACTCCATATCAGTTGGAGTGGAGACCCTATGTGAATTGCAATCGCACTGCAATCCCAGAAATTCAGCAACAGATCTCTTCCATTACAAGAGAAATCAATGACAACATGCAAATTGGCTACCAGCTCGGCCGCTGCTTGCGGATAGGTACTGATTACATCAGGGGCAAAATCATTTCCGTTGCTCAATGCCTCCGACTCCAGACAGCTGAAAAAACCACGCTGAAGATCTGTAGCAAAGCGATGACATTGCAGCAGCAAGCGAATGATGAAATACAAAGGTTGGACAAGTTGCGTTATGATCAAGTGCAAGCTCTTTCACCATTGTATAAAAAGGCTTTCGTTGCTTTAGATGAAGCAACTAACGCACAGCGCGCATGCGACGCTGCGACAATCAATCTCGTAAACAATGATGGGTTGTGCGCTACACGACCCCCTGTGGCTACAAAATATCAGCAAACTCCGAATCACCCGATCTGCGGAGAATCAAGCGACCAACGTTTGTTCAGTGCTGTTATTCCAAGTGTAACCTTGCCAGGGAACGGTGTCATTTGTACGGAAACGTTACATGAGATGATAGATTACGTGGATCGAGAAAGAGGAGGATTCAAACGGGAAAAACTCGAAGAAATGGAACCCGAATAAATCTCATTTAGCGCCCCTAATCCACAGCCAGCTCGGTGAGCGGGGGCGATTCACCCACTGGTGGTAGGTCACTTCCACGATGCTCGACGGCAAGGCCCTCGCCCAAGCGAGGACCGCTGCCTCTTCTCGTAGTCCTTCCTCATGTCCCGGATAACACATCACAGAAATGGCTCCATCGCTTGCTAGCTGTCCCAACGCCGCCTCCAAGCTTTGCACGGTTTTTTCAGCGCGCGTTGTCACGTTTTTGTCACCGCCGGGCAGGTATCCGAGGTTGTACACGATCAGGCGAGCTCGCTTCCCCAAGGCAAGCGGGAGCTTTCCAAGTTCGCTGTGGCAGCCTTGCACGAGGTGCACGCGGGCGGCATGCGGCGCGCAGCGCGCCCGCGTAGCTTCGATGGCCGCCTTTTGGAGATCGATTCCGATAACCCATCCTGTGGGCACCAATTCCGCAAGCACTAGCGTGTCGTGGCCGTTGCCGCACGTCATGTCGATTGCGCCATCGCTTGGGTCCAAGTGCGCGCGCCAGTACGCATGCGCTTTTGTCAGATGCCCCTTAAACGACGACATCGACGAGCTGGTGTTTGGGGTTTTGTCGGATGGTGTACTGCTTGTCCCATACGCTGTTGAAAAGCGCCATGGGCCTTGCCTGTTTGTCTTCGACGACGACGGCGCTCGGTGAGGGGACAAACGTTCCGAGATCGCCCAGAATCCACGCGCTGCATTGGTAGGGGAGGGGAGTCAAGACCGTTTCAACGCCGTATTCGTCTTTTAAGCGGTATTGCATCACTTCGAATTGGAGCTGACCCACGGCTGCAAAAATTAGCTCTCGGTCATCGCCGCGCCGCTTGAGCATTTGGATGGCTCCTTCTGCAAGCAGTTGGGTGATCCCTTTATCGAACGACTTGCGTTTGCCGACGTCTTTTGGATGGAGTTTTGCGAAAATCTCAGGTTGGAACTGAGGCAGCGGCTTGAAGGTAAACCCGCCGCTTAAAGACAGCGTATCGCCAATGGCAAAGAGCGAGGGGTTGATGACGCCGATCACATCGCCTGGATACGCGACGTCGAGCGTGGTCCGCTCGCCTGCAACGAGGCCGTGGGGCCTTGAGAGGCGAATTTCTTTGCTGAGGCGCACATTTTTTACGACGAGATCGCGCTCAAAGCGGCCGGAGCAAATGCGGATGAACGCCATGCTGTCGCGATGGCGCCGGTCCATGTTTGCTTGGAGCTTGAATACATAGCCGCTAAATGGCGTGGTGATGGGATCGATGAGGACATCGGTGCCGTCTGCGCGCGTCGCCATCCTCTCATGGGGGCAGGGGGCCAGATGGATGAACGCATCGAAAAATGGCTCGACGCCAAAATTTGTGAGTGCAGAGGCGAAGAACACGGGAGTGACGGCCCCTTCTAAGAAATCGGTTTGCGAAAAGCAATTGCCTGCGAGATCGAGCAGTTCGAGCTCCTCGAGGAGCCGGGCGTAATTTTCAGCGCCGATTTTGTGTTTCGCTTCTTCGCTGGCCAACGGCATTTTTGCGATGTCGGCTTTTTGTGCGCCGCCAAAGGACGTCTTTGTGAAAAAAAGGCACTCTTTTGATTCGCGGGTGACGACGCCTTGAAATTCGCGTCCTGTGCCGATCGGCCAGTTCATTGCATACGATTGGATTTGGAGCGCGTTTTCTACTTCATTCATGAGATCGAGCGGCTCTCGTCCGGGCATGTCCATTTTATTGATGAAAGTGAGGACGGGGATTTTTCGAAGATGGCAGACTTCAAAGAGTTTGCGCGTCTGTTTTTCAACTCCCTTCGAGGCGTCGATGACCATGATCGCGTAATCTGCTGCGGTCAGGGTGTGGTAAGTGTCTTCCGAAAAGTCTTCGTGGCCCGGGGTATCGAGCACATTGAC
>CAYGHT010000195.1:0-2588 GCA_964349755.1 uncultured bacterium | reverse complement strand
TTTTCCCGCGACACGCAAGAGAAAACCTACGTCCAACACCGCCTCTGGCACCAGCGCGTCGATCTGTGGAGCTCTCTTCAAGACGGCGCTTTCCTCTACGTCTGCGGCGACGCCGAAAAAATGGCCAAAGATGTGGAAGCAACCTTGATGCGGATCGCCTCCGATCAAGGAGGCCTCACCGAAGAAAAAAGCCGGGAATGGATTAAAGCAATGCGTAAAACCCGACGCTATCTACAAGACGTCTATTGACGCTGTTCCACAGTCGTCAGAATACAAAAACACTGGACCCCATCTCCGCATCCAAAATCGGTGAGCCCATCGCCTGAGGTAGCGGTGATTCCCACCTCTTCTAAGCGAACCTTCAACACCTTCGCAATGTTGAGCCGCATCGCTTGGAAAGCCTCGTCCAAGCGCGGCCGCTTTCCCTCAATGGAAAGCGCCGCATGCACAATGACTTGGCTGCCCAACGTTTGAACGGCTTTCTCCAGATACACCTGAGAATCGGTGATTCCCCTTTTCCGGCACAAATCGAGCGCCAATCCTCCTAAGATAGGCACCCCCGAAAGCGACGTAATCGCATTGCAAATGGCGTGATACACGACATCGCCATCCGATTCCGCCTCTAACCCTGGAATCCCTTCAAAAATGACTCCACCCAGGATGCACGGTTTCGACGAGTCGTCAGGAACAAAGCGGTGACTCTCTCGACCAACCCCGGTCCGATAAATAGGGAACGTTGTTTGCATGAACGGCATTGTGGCATAGGAGTCGATAAATGTCTTGATAGCGCGCAGCCTTTAGAAAAACCTTAATTCATCAACTCAGCGAAATGTGGCTAAAAAAGGCACATTCCGCGTGTTTGATGCATCAACTCAGCGCTATCTGTCTTTTTTGACCACATTCCGCGCGTTTGATGCATCAAACGCGCGAAATCTATGTTTTTTAGCGACATTGCCGCTGAGTTGATGGATCAACTCAGCGGAATGTGTCTTTTTAACCGCGTTCTATTGGTTTGGATGTAAGTTGAATTGCACAAGAATGCGCATTCCACAGAGCTGGTGCACCGCGAATTGACCCTCGACGATTTGTTTGCGTAAGTGCTTAGCGGCCTGAGATTAACTCACCGCTAAAAATACCGCCTGAATCAGCTTGTGGACATCGGTGTAAGGCTCTCGATATGGGTCGTGCTGCTGATGTTTCGCCAGCCTCTCGGCGTTGGCAATCGCAATGGAGGTCTTGTCGTGGAGTTTATCAAAGAGGTCAGGGTCATTCTTTTTATAGCTATGCAAGGAGGGAATGTCCTCTAACACCAACTTCCATGCTCCTTTTCCTTTGCGAGAAGAAGGCCGTGTAGAAAAGCGGTAGTGCAGCGCGATCCATGTCTCAAAGCAGGGATTCGAGATAATTGGAATCATGCGCTGAGTCGATGCCTTGTTGTGGATGTCGATCAACCTACAAGCTTCCTTGCAAGCAGCCGGAAAATCATGGTCAAAGACGCAAAAAGCTCTGTCATATTCTGACTTTAAGCTCAAAATGCGCTGCGCTTCTTGGATGAGGCGCTTCGGATCCGAAAAGCCGCCTCCAATGTGGACATGACTGAGACGGTGTCTTTGCTTAAAGCCATTAAAATAATTCGATTCGGTTTCTTTTCCCTCGCATAGAATGAGCGCATACCGCGATCGGTTGAAAAGTAGCCTTTTTGGCTGCGTGAAAGTGCCCTAAAATCGACGACCGCGAAGCTTCGCAAATTGCTCTGTATTAGTAATACAGAGCAATTTGCGATCGTCGATTTTAGGGCGCTTTGACGCTAGCCAAAAAGGCTACTTTTCAACCGATCGCGGTATAACTGGTTTAACATGGCGCGAAAACTTCATCTTTTATGACCTAAATCGAATTTCCCAAGAAATGGCAGAGCTCCATACGCGCCTGACAGATAGCGGCGATCGAAGGCGTGCTCTTTGCGGATCCCTTTGAGGTCCGCTAGAGAATAGAGAACGGAAGCTCTTTTTTCGTGGTCTTTTTCCATGAGCCAAATTTGGTCTTTGCGAAAGAGCTCCTCGTCCATTTGTTGGGCATCAAGGAGTGTGAAGACGAGTTGAGAGGGCATTTTCAGGCTGTGGAATGCCTTGAAGAGCGCTTTGAGCAAAAGTGGGTGCAGACTCTTGTCGATCTCATCGATGAAAAGGACTTGGGGGCAATGAGCTGCTTGCGTGAGAAACGTTGCAAGAGCAAGCATCGCTCGCGTGCCGTCTGATTCTTGGGCATCAAACGCAAAGACCACCTTTTGTTTGCTTCCGCGCATGAGATGAATGGACTGGAGCTGATGACCGTCGTCTCGCTCGCGCATCAAGCGCAAATCCACGATTCCAATATCCGCGTTATGGAGAAATTGGAGTAAAGATGGCTTTTTGACCTCAAACCCAGTCCGTAAGTACTCGTGAATGATTGTGTGATTGCTCCGGTCGGCTGACAACACGTGTAACGTTTGGCGAAACCAGTCGAATACGGGCGTCAGTTGCTCGTGATTTTCTTGCGCGGCTTTCGATAGAAATGGGACGCACTCTAAAGTCCGTTCATGGATATCTCCA
>CAYGHT010000194.1:0-2597 GCA_964349755.1 uncultured bacterium | reverse complement strand
AAAGCTGGATAGAATCCAATCTGTACGGGCGAAAAGGACGAGCCATCACAAATTTCAAGCACACCCTGCCACCTGTCCAATCGGACATGGCCGAACAAGCCCTCAAAGACCCGTATAACCTGCAATTCATGGCTCTGGAATCAGCCTACAGAGAAAAGGAGCTCGAGCAAGGGTTAATGGATCATTTGCAAAAGTTTCTCGTTGAACTGGGAGAAGGCTTTGCTTTTATGGGGAGGCAATACCCGATTGAAGTGGAGGGAGAAGACCATTTAATCGATTTGCTGTTTTACCATGTAAAATTGCGCTGCTACGTTGTGATTGAACTGAAAGCTACAGCCTTTGACCCAAGAGATGCCGGACAGATGAATTTCTACCTATCTGCCGTTGACGATCTCCTCAAGCACCCAGAAGATCAACCCACGATTGGGATTCTGCTCTGCAAAACCAAAAGCAAAGTCAAGGTCGAGTATGCATTGAGGAGATGTTCCAGTCCAATCGGGGTCAGCAGCTACGAAACCAGGATCATCAAAAGTCTTCCCAAAAACCTGCAATCAAAATTGCCTACTGTTGCAGAGATTGAAGCAGAGCTATCACCAGCGAACCTCAAGAGAAAGAAATGACCGAAGAGAGAATGCGAGCACTTGTGCAAAAGCACATTGACATGGAGACGAACGTCGATGTGGAAGGCACTTTAGAAACACTGGTAGATCATCCGGTGTATGAATTCTACCCTCTACGATTAAAGCTTGTCGGGAAAGAAAACATCCGACGATTTTACCGAGAGCATTTTGACACCTTTTTTCCGAAGCTTCAATCAAACGAACAAATCAACGCGTGGTACGGGCCTCACTCTGCTTGCCTGGAATATGATCTGTATTTCAAATCTCCCCTAGACCCAAAGAGAGCTTATCGAATCGCAATCGTCCTTACGGAGAAGGATGGTTTGCTTCTCGGAGAACGGTTTTTTGCTGAAGAAGAACTTGTTCGATTGATGACAGGAAACATGTTCGATCACCTCGTCAAAGTTTCATGAGCGCTTCCCTTGGTGTAAGATCCGCAGATTTTTCGTTAAGTTAAGTCTATTGCCTCTCTCGTATTTTCCTTCTGAGACGGTGACTGCGGAATAGCAAGTAATCTGCAAGCACTTAATAGAAGAGAAGTGTGATGATGCGCACTCTCAGCATCCCGAAGAATCCCTCGACAAATCACCTGACGGCCAATACACCGCTGCAAATCCCCATCGAATGATTTCTCTGTTTCAATTTCGATCTCATCAATGGTCATAGAGCCATCATGCCTTATTGACGCTGCTAACATATCTTTCGATTCACTATCTAATTTCAGAATCCAACCCTCTTCTGGATAATCTCCATCCTCAATAGAATCATAATTTGGAGGGCCGGGAAAAACTTTGTTGATCAATACACCACTTAATTCCTCAACGTCTGCCGGAATCTGCTTCATATGGGTCAGATGCAATTGATAAGAAGGAATGGGGCGAAATATGTGGGGTGATCTCGGCCACTCTCCTAACGCTTCCACCTGCGTACCTTCAAGAGAACTGCATAGCAACCTACCCTCAGTCCCTGACAAACACAGCTGCACGATAGATGCATCGAACTCAAATTTTGTACAACACTGTCGAGTTTCTTCACTCAACGCAGCAACTTTTTCCTGCAAACGAGCCTTAGAAAAAGAATCCAGCTCAAGAAACCACCCGAATACGCCTCGCTCCGTAGCCTGAGGAATCAGATGCTGATAGTATTTTTTGACCAATTTCCCAGTAAAAACAGCATCCTCAGCAGATAAATCCGAAGCAATCAGAAAAAGCCCTGCTATATTACTGCTAGCGCAGCAGATCGCGAAAGGCTTTCGCATGAAATTCAGGACGGAGATAAATCCCTTTTTTTGCGTGAACAATAACAGCATGCAACCTTCCCGATGCAGCTAAAATAACAGCTTCCGCTTTTGTTAGCCATTTTTGCCCCTCTCTCCCTTGAACTAGATATTCTATGATCACTGAACCTTTTCGTCTTACTGCCGAAATGTATTGTTTCTCATAAAATTCTTCCCACCCCTCTTTCCAACCTTCCATCGTCTCGATCGCTATGCGGAAAGATTCAAATTCCTGTTTCGTCAAGCTTTCAATCTTTCGCTCTGAAGAAAGGCCAGTCTCTTTCAAAATAAACTCGCGATAATTCGCTGCGTTATCCTTATCCCAGACGTTTGGAAATTCCTCCATCGTCAATACGCAAAATTCTGGGCTTTTCAGTCTTGCAATCAACGCGTTTCTTCCCAACTCTTCTGTAGGGAATACCACCATCGACAACGCATACCCGATGCCGCCGTGGCGCATCCCAAATCCCCCCTTCCTATACTTCATATTGCCTGGATTGTTGCATCGCCACGCTTTGGTTCCCTCCAACCGGATGCGCACATTGCCTTCTTCGTCGTAATAGCGGACAGTTCCTATCTTGTATCCTGCGGCAGGAGCGCCTTCTTCTGCTCTCACAAATCCCATAGATAGGATTTCCTGTTGTGTTTGCGGCCAAGATGACTCGAACATCCACCGAGTTGCCCCGACTAGAACCTGAATC
>CAYGHT010000193.1:0-2620 GCA_964349755.1 uncultured bacterium | reverse complement strand
CCTTTGGGAGGGACGTTGGCGACTGTTCCTTCGACGATTTTGAGGAGGGCTTGTTGGACTCCCTCGCCGGAGACGTCGCGCGTGATGGAGACGTTGGAGGTGGTTTTGCGGATTTTGTCGATTTCGTCGACGTAGATGATGCCGTTCTCGGCTTTGGCGACGTCGTAGTCGGCGGCTTGGAGGAGTCGCAAGATGATATTTTCGACGTCTTCTCCTACGTAGCCAGCTTCGGTGAGCGTGGTGGCATCGGAAATGGCAAAGGGAACATCGAGGATGGAAGCCAGCGTTCTAGCGATGAGGGTTTTTCCAGAACCGGTCGGGCCGATGAGCATGACGTTGGATTTGCTGTATTCCACATCGGTTTTTTTATTGAGTGAGCGGATGCGCTTGTAGTGGTTATAGACGGCGACGGCAATGGTTTTTTTGGCGTTGATTTGGCCGATGATGTACTCGTCGAGATGGTCTTTGATTTCCTTTGGCTTGAGGAGCTTCATCTCATGGGAAATCGGTTTTTTCTCGATGATGTCATTGCATAGGCCGACGCATTTGTCGCAGATGTAGACGTTTGGGCCAGAAATGAGCTTTTCGACGAGATCTTCAGTGCGTCCACAAAAAGAGCAAGCGGGGAGGTCGGGGGATTTTGTGGTCATGTGGCCGTGGGATTGAGGAGCAGTTTAGGATCCAAACTGAGTTGGGGAGGTTTAGCAATTTGATCGACGATCCCGTATTTCAGAGCTCCCTCTGGATCCATGTAGAAGTCTCGTTCGGAGTCTTCAAGCACTTTGTAGAGCGGCTGGCCGGAGAAACGGGACATGAGTGTCGAGGTGATTTTCTTCAGTTCCAAGATTTCTTTGGCTTGGAGGGCGATGTCTTCAGAGGTGCCCATGACGCCGCCGTAGGGTTGGTGAATCATGATGCGGCTGTGAGGGAGGGCAAATCGTTTGCCTTTCGTTCCGGCCGCGAGCAGAAGCGCTGCCATGGAGACCGCTTGGCCGATGCAGTACGTGGTGATATCGCAGCCGAGGAAGAGCATCGTGTCTAAAATCGCAAGGCCTGCTGTGATTTGGCCGCCTGCGGAGTTGATGTAGAGGCTGATGTCTTTTTTCGGATCTTCCATTTTCAAAAACAAGAGCTGAGCGACGACGACGTTGGAGACTTGATCGGTGATGTCGGTTCCAATGAAAATGATCCGGTCTTTTAACAGACGGGAATAGATGTCCATTGAACGCTCGCCGCGTCCTGTATCTTCGATGACGTAAGGAGTTAATGACATACGCTTGGCCCCACTGATTGGTTAGGTCGAGTATATCGCGGCGTCATTAGTGGGTCAAGCCTGGCTGTTTTGTTTGGGTTAGGATGTGATTTTGAGCCTTTGCGAGAAGCACTTTGGAAAGAGCGAGTGCAAATGTCTCTTTGGGGATTTCGCCTCCTCCTCCAGAGGAACGGGTCAAGTCGACTGCGACGTGTTCCACTTCTTTGTGCGTCACTGGGATGTTCGCTTCGCGAACGATGTGACGCGACAGATAAAACAGGCGAACGGCTTCTTCTGCTTCTGTTCTGATTTGAGATTCGACCCTCTCCCGCTCTTCGCGAGACATGGTTGGCCATTTCGTTTTGAGCTCGGATGACTCAATCAGTTGCTGAAGGCGATGTTTGGTCTCTGCGTCAAGCAGCGAGGTGGGTAACTCGAAGTGGTACTCGCGGACTAAAAATTCATTGACTTGGGTGCAAAGCGCTTCGTGCACGGCTTCATCCGCGCGCCTTGTGAGCAGCTCGAAGATCGATTTTTTTAAGCCTTCCACATCAGCTGCGCCGACTTTGACGCTGAACTCGGAATTCAATTCGGGAAGAGCGGCTTCTTCGACTTTGAGAATTGTGATGCGCACTTTTTTAGGCTGAAATTCTTTGAGCTCTTCTTCTGAAGCGTCTGCATCGGGCTCGCTCATCCCTTCGAGAATTTCTCCGCTCTTGGCTCCAATGATCAGCTGTTTCATCCAGGAGGCCATGCGCTTTGCTGAAACTTCAAAGCGGATGTGGTTGAAGACGTTTTGGATCTTGTCTCCGTCAACGGTGTCGAGGTTGATCAAGACGTAATCGCCTTCTTGAATGGGGCGCTCTGTGATCGGTGTCCAGGTGGCGTAGAAAAAGCGCATCTGGTGAATGGCTTCTTCCACTTGAATGTCTCCGACCTCCGCGCGCTTCACTTCGCGGGGGACGAAGCTTTGTGCAGCGACTGAAGGGATGACAGGCTCGACTTCAAACGAGAAGACGAGGTGCGTTTCTGTTTCCGTCCGCTCTTTGACATCGAAGGTGATGGAGGCGTTGTTGTTCAACGGCTGAATTTTGGCCAATTTTTGGGCTTCGGCATAGGCGAGATTGGCGAGTTGCGAAGCTTGTTCTTTGTCGACAGCCGCAGGGTATTTTTTCAGGATCATTTCTTCAGGGGCTTTGCCAGGTCTAAAGCCGGGGACGGAAACTTCTTTGCCGACGAGCTTAATGGCTGCCTTTCTCGCTTTTTGAGCAAGGGGCAAAGCGGCATACACATCGAACTCGACGCGGCAAGCTGGTTTTTTCTTCACGATGACGCGGACATCATCATTTTGAAACTGATCTTGAGAAT
>CAYGHT010000192.1:0-2637 GCA_964349755.1 uncultured bacterium | reverse complement strand
GCTCTACCTCGCTCACGATCTGGTGGTGATTCCAACCGACGGCTTTGGCGAGCTTTTGTTGAGAAACTTTCTTGCGCTCGCGCTCGATGCGGATGCGTTGGCCGATTTCCTGATCCATTTGCAATGTTTCCTTGCTAAATTAACTCTAAGATAGCGGCGAACATTCAGTTTTGCAAGGGAATATTGCAAGAAAAGCCAATCAACTCAACAGCGCCTCCACATACTCCGCTGGATCAAACACCGCTAAATCCTCTGCCCCTTCGCCGACGCCGGTCCACATCACTGGGATTCCGAGCTCTTTTTGCACGGCGGCGGCGAGGCCTCCCTTGGCGCTGCCGTCGAGCTTGCTGAGCACGATGCCGGTGAGGGGGACGAATTCGTTGAAGACGCGGGCTTGATCGACGCCGTTTTGTCCGATGGTGGCGTCGAGGACTAATAGAGTTTCGTGGGGGGCGTCGGGGAGCAGCTTTTGGATGACTCGACGCACTTTTGCCAACTCGTGCATGAGGTCGGTTTTGTTTTGTAGCCTGCCGGCTGTGTCGATGAGGAGGACGTCGCTTTTTCTTGCGATGGCGGCGCTCACGGCGTCGAAGGCGACAGCTGAGGGGTCTCCTTTGGATTGGCCTTTGACGAGATCAGCGCCGATCTGGCTGGCCCAGCGCTCGAGTTGTTCGACGGCGGCGGCGCGGAAGGTGTCTCCTGCTCCAATCACGACTGTTTTGCCTGCATTTCGATAGTGTTTGGCAAGTTTGGCGATGCTGGTGGTTTTGCCGCTGCCATTGACGCCGACGACTAAGATCACGTGAGGGGAGTGCATGGTTTGTTTCGGTGAGTCCCCAAATAGGGCGCGGATTTGGGACTTGACGAAGCCGAGCAGCTCATCGGGGGTGGCGCTGGTGTGTTTGCGCTTCCACACGCGCACTTCGCTGACGATGCTTGCAGCGAGGGGAGCTCCGAGGTCGGCTTCATAGAGCAGGCGCTCGAGCTCTTCGTAGGATTCTTCGCTGTCTCCTTTCGAGAATACGCTCCGAATTTTCTGGCCGAGGAGCGACTTGATTTTGGCAAATGGCGTGGCGAGTTTCTTCAAAAAATTGAGCATAAAATCCACTTGAACTGAATGACAACATTACCACATAAGGAGGCTAGCACACCATGAATATTCACGAGTATCAGGCCAAACAAGTTCTGCAGCGCTTTGGGATTGCGACGCCGCTCTATCGAGTGGCCTCTTCGCCTGCGGAAGCGCTCCGCGCCGCGGAAGAGCTTGGGTTGGACAAGGCGGTGCTGAAGATTCAGGTGCATGCGGGTGGCCGGGGTAAAGCGGGTGGAGTGAAGTTTGCGGGAAACCGCTCTGAGATTCTCTCCATCGCTGAGCAGTTGCTTGGGATGAAAATGGTGAACGAGCAAACGGGGCCGGAGGGAGTGGTGGCGCACACGATTCTTCTCTCAGAGCCGATCGACATCGCTCAGGAGTTTTACTTGAGCGCGCTTGTCGATCGAGCGTCTGCTTCGCCGATGTTAATCGCCTCGCCTGCAGGGGGAATGGAGATTGAGGAAGTGGCTCATAAATCGCCAAATAAGATCCTTAAAATTCCTTTCCGCTTCGACGGAAAGCTCCGCTCGTATCAACTGCTTGCGCTGACGAAATTCATGGGTTGGAGCGGCGATGTAGCGCGCCAGGGTGCAGCGCTTGCGACACGTTTAGCACGCTGTTTCATTGAGACGGATGCATCGCTTTTGGAAATTAACCCACTTGTGCTCACCAAACAGGGGCAATTGAGCGCGCTCGATGCCAAGCTGTCGGTCGACGACAATGCGCTGTTTCGTCAGCCTGAGCTGGCGGCGATGTACGATCCGACGCAAGGATCGCCGCAAGAGGCGGCTGCGAAGCAGCACGATCTGGCGTACATCGCGATGCACGGCGAAATTGGGTGCATGGTCAATGGGGCAGGTCTTGCGATGGCGACGATGGATATCATTCAGCGCTGTGGCAGCTCTCCGGCCAATTTTCTCGATGTCGGGGGTGGAGCGACGAAGGAAAAGGTCGCTGAAGGATTTCGGATCATTCTTTCCGATCGCAAAGTCAAGGCCATCTTGGTGAATATTTTTGGCGGCATCATGAATTGTGCGACGATTGCAGAGGGTGTGATCCATGCGGCCAGCTCGCAGGGGATCGAGGTGCCGATCGTGGTGCGACTCGAAGGGACGAATGTCGAGGAAGGGAGGCGTCTTTTTAAGGCAAGTGGCCTGAAGATCATTTCTGCAGACAATTTGCAACAGGCAGCAGAGCTCGTGGTTCAAAGTGCAAAAAGGTTCAAGAATGGCAATTCTCGTTGATAAGAAAACGCGGGTCTTAGTCCAAGGGATCTCGGGTAAATCGGGCAAATTCCACGCGGAGCAGTGCATCGCGTATGGCACGCACGTTGTGGGCGGTGTGACGCCTGGGAAGGGAGGCCAACAAATTTTGGGGCGTCCCGTATTTGACACGGTGGCAGAAGCGGCCCTCGCGACAAAGCCCGATGCGACGATGATTTTTGTCCCTGCGCCGTTTGCAGCAGATGCGATTTTGGAGGCGGAAAGTTCTGGGATTCCTCTGATTGTTTGCATCACGGAAGGCATTCCTGTGCGCGATATGAT
>CAYGHT010000191.1:0-2655 GCA_964349755.1 uncultured bacterium | reverse complement strand
TTTAAATAAAATGCTTTCATAACAGACTGAATATTAGCGGATTGTGGCTAGCAGCCCCTCCAGCTTCCCGATGTCCTTCGCGAAGTTTCGGATTCCTTCGGAAAGCTTTTCGGTGGCCATGGCGTCTTCGTTGAGTAGATAGCGGAAGGTCTTTTCGTCGAGTGTCATTTTCGCTACATTTGCCTGTTTTGCTTGGGGTAGATCGAGTTTTTTCACGACGGGGGCGTTGCACTCTTTGAGTTGCTCGAGGAGCTGGGGGGCGATGGTCAATAGATCGCATCCGGCGAGCTCTAAGATCTCTTCTTTATTGCGAAAGGAGGCGCCCATGATCTGGGTTTTGTAGCCGAACTTTTTGTAGTAATTGTAGATGCTCACTACGGATTTTACGCCGGGATCTTCGGCGGCTGGGTATCCGGCGACGCCGTTTGCTTTTTTGTACCAGTCTAGAATGCGCCCTACGAAGGGGGAGATGAGTGTTGCATGGGCGTCTGCGCAGATGATCGCTTGGGGCAAGCTGAACAGGAGCGTCATGTTGCAGTGGATGCCTTCTTTTTCGAGCTGCTTTGCGGCCATTGCCCCTTCCCAGGTCGAGGCGAGCTTGATCAAGATCCGGTTTCGGTCGATCCCAGCGGCTTCATAGAGGGCAATGAGATGACGGGCTTTGGCAAGGCTCCCCTCTACGTCAAAGGAGAGTCTGGCATCGACTTCGGTGGAGACTCTGCCGGGGACGATTTTCAGGATTTCGAGGCCAAAATTGACGAAGACTTTGTCGAGGGTTTCTTCTCGTTGGTTTTTGGGGCGGGCGCGGCCGTAGTGCACGGCTTCTTCTACTAGGTGCTTGTATTGAGGTTCTTGGGCGGCGGCGTAGATCAGGGAGGGGTTTGTGGTGCTGTCGGTTGGGTGATAGGCTCGGATCGATCCAAAGTCGCCGCTGTCGGCTACGACGGTTGTGAATTGTTTGAGTTGATCGAGTTGGTTCATCCGAAGGGTCCTTTGATGAAGTTCATGAATTCCCAGCGCTCTTGGGTTAGCTCTTCGTAGCGCTTGGCGAAGGAGTCTGGCGAGATTTTTTCCTGAAAGCCGTCCAATACGATATCGACTTGTTTGCCTTCTTGCAAGGCGTTTATTAGCCGTTCAGTGAGGGGTTTTGAGAGCCGAAGGCGCATTCGTCCCTCGCGCGAAGGGGCGAGCTCGCGGATCGTCTCGCCGTTGATGAGAAGGGCGATGTCGACGGAGGCGGGGTCCAGGGCAGAGGGGGTGAAGCGGTGCTGTTTTAAGAATACGAAGGCGGAGATTTCTTGGCCGATGCGAAGCATTTCTAGCTTGAGGTGCGAAGAGTTGGTGCTGTAGTGCAGACGGCTGGAGTCAAAGGCGGGGTCTCCCGTCGCAATGGTGTCGAGGTGCCAGGCAGACGGGGCAGCGCAGCTTGCGGTTAGAAGGAAGGCGATGCATTTAATGCTGAGGCGAAGCGCCTTCATGAATTGCTACCAAGGTGATGGCAACTGCTGCAGCGACCGTCGCTCCAGCAGCAAATGCCCAGATTTGCCATGTGTTGTTTTTAACGGCTTTACTCGAAGCTTCTGCGCCATCGCCAGTTTCTGCATAGCCGGAGCTCGTTGCGAGTAGTGCGATGAGCATCGATGCGATTGTCTTTTTCATTGCGCGCCTTGTTTGTGGATTTTTGTGTATCCGCTTTTCAATGCGAGGTACTGCCAGTAACTGCCTAGCTGGGAAGTTTCTTGTTCGATGAGTGTTTGGAGATTTGCCCATTCGGATTCGCTTGCCTGCTTGCCAAGGTTTTCAAAGGTGGCCTTTAGTTTAGAGCGGAGTGCTTCATCGTCGATGCTCGCAAATAGGTCGGGCTGGATATCGAACGAGCGGAATGCGTCCAGGATCTCTTTTTGCAAAAGGGCGAGATCGTCTTTTAAGGCGCCCGCAGTCAAGATGTAGGCGGTCTTGTCTTGGACAAAAATGGCTTGTAGAATTGCAAGGTCTCCCCAGGGAGAGCCGCTACTGATTTTCACCAGGCGTCCTTTGCCCGCTTTCATTTGAATGTTGCCGAGATCGTGCCATTGGTTGGCTGGATCTTCGAGGTGGATCGCCTTGACGCTTTTGATGTATTCTTTGAGAGTGCAATCGACAACTTCAGTGGCCAGGCTCAGCGAGGGGCGGTATTCAGAGGAGCCTTTTCCGACAAATCCAACCTGGACGTGCTCAGAGGTGTCTTTTGATTTAACTGCTTGCCAGGAGGTGGGGGGGGTGAACAATCCGATGGAGGCGAGAAGAGACAGAACAAACATCAGTGGGTGTGACCTCCCGATGAGCTATTGGGAATGAGGATGCAAATTGCGGCGATTCCGGCGGCAAGGGCGACGCCCCAGCCCATCACAGAAAAGACGGTTGCATCGCGGCTGGTGTAGCCTGCGACTTCGCCTCGCCGTTTTTTAAGGGAAGTTTCTTGAGCGGATAGTGAGGAGCAAAACGCGAGAAGAACGAATCCGAGCGTGAGGTTGCGCATGCTTTCTTTATCCCATAGAGTGAACTTTAGGAGCAAGTCCTTCAAGCGAAGGACTTGCCAACGTTATTCTAGTGCGAAAATGAGTTGGGTGAACCTGAAGCACTTGCAGCAACCAGGCCAACAACCGTGCCGACGAC
>CAYGHT010000190.1:0-2672 GCA_964349755.1 uncultured bacterium | reverse complement strand
AACTAATTTGTTTAAAAATGAGAGTTATTCTTCGGACTGCCGTCCATGAATCAATTTCTGGGCTCTGAGGCACGCCTTCCAGGTGGAGAACTGAGGGTTGCTTTCGTCGGTGAAATAGAGGTTGTCTAAGCCGATGGACTTCATGAGGCCGGCCCGGTGGAATACGCGCCATACCTCGTCGGTAAGTCCTGAAATCAGCAAATAGTGGCCTTTGGCTTTTAAGGCATCGTTTAAGTGAATCAGCGCTAAGCACATGGATGCATCCATGTGATGCACGTTGTTGAGACGGAGCACAAGGGCCTCGACATGCGGATCGTCCACTAATTGCGCCATGGCGCTTTCGACGAAATCGGCAGCGGCAAAATAGAGTTCCCCGCCGATGCCGATGATGCGCACCTTGCGATACACCTCTTCTTTGGGACTCACGATGACAAGGCGCCCTTTGGAATTGAAGGCATATTCGACCAGATACGGCTCAGAGGATTTTTTGAGATACGTCGCAATGGAGATGACAATCCCGATGAAAAATGCAATGTCGAGGCTAAAGACCAAACACGAAAAGAAGGTGAGAAGAAACACCCACGCATCTTCTCGCGTCGCTTTGAATGAGAGCTTGAGCTCTTGCCAATTGGTAAGGGCAGGAAGGGTGGCGATGAGCAAAACAGCCAGTGCTGCAAGTGGAATGCGCTGCACAAGAGGCCAGCATAGGTACATGATGGCTGCCGTAAATGCTCCAGAAAGGATTGCTGCCATCCGCGTACAGGCTTGCATGCGGACATTGAGCGCTGTGCGCGTGGTGCTACCGGAGGTCGGCAGTGCACCCACGATGAACGAGAGCGCGAGATTGCCGATCCCTAAGCCAAAAACATCTTGGTTTGTTTGGACGGAGTATCCCCCACGGGACGCAAAGCTCCGAGAGATCGAAAACACCTCGAGAATTGCCAAAAAAGAGATCGCTACAGCTGCGGGAAATACTTGGTTGACGAGTTTGAGATCAAACAAAGGCCACGTAAGTTGAGGAAAAAGCCCTGTGTTGACATTGAAATCGCGGAGCGTCTCTACGCGAGGGCCTACGCCCCACAACTGAAACGCCCATCCAAGCAGCGATGCTGCCAAAATGGCAAACAAGGCATCGGGCCAATTCTTGAGGTAGTAACGAAAGAGCAGAAGGACCGCCAGTCCCACAAGCCCCACGACTAAAGCGACCGGGTTCATGAAGGTAAAGTGGGTGAGAAAAAATGCTGCTTTATACAGAATCAGTCCCTCATCTACAGGACGTGGCACACCAAAGAGATAAAATACCTGGCTAATGCCAATGGCCACCGTGATCCCTGCAAAATATCCCAGCACCACCGATCGACTCACAAATTGCAAGAGCTTGCTGACATTGAAAAATGCTGAGGCAATCTGAATCACGCCCATGATCAAAAGAATGTGAGTCAACAGGTGAAAGACAAGCGCCTCTTTAGCGGCCCCTGTAACCGTTTCGTAATGCGTGTACAAAATGTCGGCAATCGAGGTTTGAATCAGAAGCGCAACCCCCGTGCTCGGCCCCGAAACGAGTTGCTTTGAAGAGCCCCACGTCGCCGTTAAAATTGTCCCAAAAATGGCCGAGAAAAAGCCCGCTGTCGGAGGCAGTCCAGCAAGCAACGAATAGGCGATCGATTGCGGAATTGTGAGCAAGGCCACTGCCAGAGCTGCTGTGACGTCCTGCCGAAAGGTCGACGTCTTATACCCTTGAAATTCTGAAGAAAACGGCGTGAAAGAAATCGCTCGCGGGCGAGGAAGGCGCATGCTTCCAGAGGATAGAGCCTGGAGAAAAAACCGGCAAAGAAAAAAAAGTGGACTTGGGAAGATCGTGTTACTTAAACTGTCTCTGCAAACCAAAGGAGAACTTTATGATAAGTGCAACATCAGCAACTTCTACAACAAATGCGCTGCCGAGCCATCCTCCTCAATCTTACGCTCCCCCACCAGAAATCCAAGTTCAAGTTTCCGCCGCTTTAACGCGTTTGCGGCAGATCGAAACCTTACAGATGCTGTGCAAGATCTTTGCAGGACAAGGACGCCGAGCACTCGAGCAGTTAGACGCAGAGACAGCCCTAACAAAATTCCAAGAGATGATCGAAGCCAAGAGTCTCCTCAATGATCTCTCCGCAGAGATGGCTAGGCCATTCAACCTTCAGGCCTTATCGATCAATAACGGCACAGCCGGGGCCACAGCCACTTCAACAGCTGCTTCCTCGGCCTTGGTCCGGCCAGGTCCCTTGCCGCGCAGCTCTAAGACCACGGGACAACCGGAGAACAAGAATTCGCTGCGCAGCTGATTGACCAAGTATTTTTGGTACGTGTCGGTCATGAGCGTCGGGTTGTTGACAAAGACCACAAACTTCGGCGGCGCCGTCTGGACTTGGGTCATGTAGTAGATGCGCAGGCGCTTGCCGATGATGAGCGGTGGGTGGTATTTTTGCTGGCAAGCTTCGATGAACTTATTGAGCTGGCCGGTGCCGATGCGGCGGTAGCGCTCTTGGTACACCTTGTCGATGAGGGGGAAAATTTTCTCGAGGTTACGCCGTTCGATGGCAGACAAGAACAGAGTCGGACAATGGTTTAAAAACGGCACTTGTTCTCGCACGCCGCGCATGGCGTGCTCCATCCGAAGTCCCTTCACT
>CAYGHT010000189.1:0-2750 GCA_964349755.1 uncultured bacterium | reverse complement strand
GGCGTGAGCGCCGCTACTGCGGTAGCAAATGTGGAAATAATGAAAATGGCCGAAACGGCGCGTTTGTGCATTCCTGTTTTCAGAGCCAAAAACGCCTGTGCGCTCATCTGCAATGTCGGGAGAAAAAAATCCCACAGATTGTTTGCCCAACAATGCGGATAGGCTTGTAATTGAAATAAACTTTTGTCAGCGAGGGTGTATGAGTTTGTCGTTTCCTTCTAGAATTGGAGATCAGGTTCCAGCTTCTTATGAAGCTCAAGATAATTTGACTAAGTTACTGCAAACGGATCACCGCGGGGGCAGGGATCAGGTGGTCACGCGGGTCTCTTTAGAATACTTACAGCGGATGAAAGATTTGCGCCCTGGGTATTTCGACGGAGTGAAAACGTGGGCTAAATCGGGCTTCGTCTACGTCGCTGCAGGAGTTGCTACAGTAAGCGGTCTGGGAGCGGCAGGATATGGGATCTATAAAATCGGACAGTACGCCTCTGATTCGGGCTATGGTCTCCGTTTGGCTGTTCTCACTGCATCGATCGGTTGGATTTGCAGCGAGTGCGGATTCAAGCCTGTGAACGCCTTGGCCGCATTTGTTGCGGTAACCGTCCGAGATTCGGCCAATCGAGCTGCAAAATCGTATGTTAAAGGCGATGAAAGAGCTGCCGAAGTCAAGGAAGCTGAAGCGAAAGATTGCCGAAAAGAGATTTTGAAGCAGCTAGAGGCTGTCTATAACGATTGCGCGAAAGAATTACAGGAACGGTACGAATTAGCTGGTCAAAGTAAGGATGTCGATAAGCGCTTAGAACTCAGACAAATGGCTGTTCGTCTTGCAGGTCGGCTTCCCACGATCGAGAAGTTATTAACACAGATCGGGTTGGCCAGCCACGAAGTGGAGACCATTTTACAAAGGTTCAAAGACAGAGTCCGCTTCGTTCAGCACCAAACTTGTAGATTAGAGGCAAAACAGTCCTGCGGCAAAACCAATGCAGAGATGATTGCCAGCTGGTCGAAAGATTCGATGGGCGAGATCGCGGTTCCTTATGCGATCAAAGAGCGCGTTTCGGCTGCAAATAAATGCCGTTATACCACACTCGATCGATTGAAGGGGTATGGTTCGGTGGCTGTGTCTGGGGCGACAGCTCTCGCGGTCTCAGCGGCTGCGATTGCGACTTTTGCTGCCGGGTGTCATGCCTACCAAAATGGATTCGGCGCTACAATGTCGCGGATCCAGCAATTGGCCCAGACTCAAAATTGGGGATGGCCAGACAGTGGCATCGCTCTGGTTGGTTGGGGATCTGCGGGTCTTGGAGTGGCTGGCGCTACGACGGCAGTTGTGGTAAAAAAGACGGCGGAACATCAAAAAGCCATCGAGTCGAATGGCGAATATGTCGAAGCCGAGCTCAATGCCTGCGTCAGAGATTTGCAAACGATCTACGGTGGGGTCAATACCCATCTGAGCACAAACCGCTCTATGATGAGCGCCGTTAGAGAAAGGGCTCCTGCGATTCGACAAGAAATTCAACAACTTGGACTCGTGAGCGATCCTGTTGAGATTCTCGGGAATCTGGCGAAGATGTAATTGAGCAAGATTGCCTAGAGCGATCCGATGCGCTAACATCCTTACCATTTTAAGTAAGGGTGTTGGCGATGTCTCATCAAACATTTGCAAGCGACAATTTTGCGGGAGTCCATCCCGAGGTCTTCAAGGCCATTCAAGAGGCCAATAGAGGCCACGCGGAAGCCTATGGCGCCGATTCTTGGACAAAACGGTCTCACGCTCTTTTCAAGAAGGTATTTGGGCCGTCTGCCGAGAGTTTCATTGTTTTCAATGGAACAGCAGCCAATGTCTCGATTTTCAAACACCTTCTTTCTCCCTGGCAAGCGATCATTTGCCCAATCTCTTCCCATATCTGGGTCGACGAATGCGGCGCGCCTCAGGCAAATACCGGCTGCTCCCTTTTGCCGGTAGCGGGTAAGCATGGAAAGATCAGTGCGGATCAATGCGAGGTCTTCTTGCATGGCAAAGGATTCCAGCATCACGTGCAACCAGCAGTTCTTTCAATTACGCAGTCTACCGAACTCGGAACGGTGTATACGATTCGAGAGCTGGAGGAATTGATCCGATTCTCTCATAAAAATGGACTCTTAGTGCACATGGATGGGGCGCGGATTTCCAATGCAGCAGCTAGTTTGAATGTTTCCCTAAAGGCGCTGACGACAGATCTCGGAGTGGATGTTCTCTCATTTGGGGGGACGAAAAATGGGCTCATGGGCGCCGAGGCCGTCGTCTTTCTCAAGGAGGGGCTGGCGGAAGATTTTCAATATGTGAGAAAGCAGCAGATGCAGCTCGCTTCGAAGATGCGGTTTTTGTCCGCTCAAATGGTCGCGTTATTGGAAGGGGATTTGTGGTTGCGCAATGCGACCCATGCAAATAAGATGGCGAAGCTATTGGAGATCCAATTAAAGCGCCATTGCCCTCATCTTCCGATTCTTTATCCTGTAGAGTCGAATGCCGTTTTTGTTCAGCTTCCCTCTATGGAAATATTGCTCCAATTGCAAAAGAAGAGTTTCTTTTGGATTTGGGACCATGAGCGGTTGGTAGCCCGTTGGATGACAGCTTGGGATACCGAGCCGGCATTTGTCGAGTCATTCATTGCAGAACTTAAGAAATTGATCTGACTGTAAGGAACTGTCTAAAAATAAAATGAACCATTTGACCTACGCGAAATCGCCTAAAATCGACGATCAAAAAT
>CAYGHT010000188.1:0-2751 GCA_964349755.1 uncultured bacterium | reverse complement strand
GTATTGAATTAATACTATGCGCTTTGCGATCGTCGAAATTCGGCAGCTTTCGCGCTAGCCAAACCGAACGTTATTTCTGATAATTGGTATAATCGCGTATTTGTGGGTAGCATGAGCCAGGAATTGCCCTTTGAGCCATTTTCGTTAATCACAGATCCGCATCATCAAACGATCGTCAGTTCCTTATTCAACTTTCTTCCCGAACCGCTCAGCGAGGGGAAGCGGATCCGCCTTGCCGATGGAGATTGTCTCAATGTCGAAATCACGACGCCTGCTGGCTGGAAATCAGATGAACTCACTGTCCTTCTCGTTCATGGCCTATGCGGCTCTCATCGCTCTCCCAATCTCGTGCGGATGGTGAACCGCTTAGAGCCTCGCGGGGTTCGATGCGTTCGCTACAATATGCGCGGGTGCGGCTCTGGCAGGGGGCTCGCCAAGCAGATTTACCACAGCGGCCGCAGCGACGACATCTTCGAGGTGCTTAAAACAATTAAAAAAGAGCAGCCCGATTCGCCCATCGTGCTCGTGGGGTTTTCTTTAGGAGCGCATCTGGTTTTGAAACTCGTGGGCGAACTCAACGCCCTGGCGCCGCAGTACCTGGAAAGTGTCATTGCCGTCAGTCCACCTGTCGATCTCTATGCAAGCATTCAAATGCTAGGAGATCCGGCAAACGGCGTCTATGAGCGTTATTTTTATAAAATCTTGCGCGCCGATGTTCTCGATCGCCATCGACGGTTTAAAGATTTGCCGCGGATTCGGTTGCCGCGTACTTTGAAGCTCTACGAATTCGATCAGCTTTACACAGCGCCCATGTCCGGCTTCAAAAGTGTCATGGACTACTACGACAAATGCAGCTCCGCACACGTCGTAAAAGACATCGCCATTCCCTGCAAGATTTTGCTCTCTGAAGATGACCCCATCATCGCTCCTTCAAGCCTTGACAATCTCGATCTTCCCAAAAACATCGACGTGTTCAAGACCAAAAAGGGGGGACACATGGGCTATCTTGGAGATCCGACAAGCGAGACCGGTTTTCACTGGCTCGATTCACTGCTCGTCGATTGGATTTTATAAGCAGATTCTTTCCCAAGTGAGCGGACCGATAAGATCCAGAGCACAACCGCGCAAGCGATCAGCGGCAACAGAAAATGCGTGATGGAGAGCACCGAGCCGGTGCCTGCAATCTGGATGAGCGCAATTTGGATCCACGCAGCGCCCGACTTGCCTAGACGGGAGCCGATGACGTCGATGGCCGCCTTGCCCTTCACTTTAGATTCTTGATCGAGCGGGATGTAGGACATCTCTTTGGTCGCATCGAAGAACGCGTACTTCATCACCTTCGTCGCGATGTTTTGGAATGCGCCGAAGCCCACGATGAGAAGAAGCGGTGTGGTGTTCAGAAAACTGGCAATTGTTCCGAGATGCTCTCGATTTAAAAACAGCAATAAAAACCCAATGCTCGCAATTCCAATTACAATCGGAGGCAGCTGCGCGCAAAAATGCCAACCAAGCCGCCGGATGATGACCCCACTTAAAAATAAAGAAATGCACAGCGAGCAGACGCCCACCGACGAGCTCACCGTCGCCATGAAACTCTGATACGCCCCCGTATCCGGGTATGCGAGTTTGAGATTTGCCTTCCAGCTCACCTCTGTCAAGTTCATCGTCAGGCTATACGCGACGACCATCACTGCAATTGCCCGTAGATACGGAGAGCGAGCGATGAATTTCAAACTTTCGCGCAAAGACAGTTTGGTCTTTTGATTGAGCGACACCTCGCGCGTCTCGGGTTGGTAGAGCCTCGCATCGCTCAAAACCGAACGGTTGATCCACCAGTGTAGCGCCACGATCATGATTCCAAAGCCCAGCACGCAAAGCACCAGATTCTGCAGTGCAAACTCGAAGTCCGCTGCCAAGTACTTGCGCGTAAAATAAATCACAAGCGGTCCTGTAAAAATTTGGGCCAGATCGCCTCCCGCAATGAAAAGGCTGTAGCAACGTTTGGCTTCCCCAAAATTGCAAATGTGATTCACAAATCCCCAGAACAAAAGGAAGATGACAATCTGTCCCCAAAGCTCTGCGATCACGTAAAAAAGCGATGGGATCCAGTTGCGGTAAATGGACACCCAATGGCTGTTTTCCTCGCCCAGCTTGTTCAACAGCCAGTCTGCGGAAGAATGCGGAGAGAGGGCGTCGAGGTTGGGATATAAGACAAAGCCATAGAGAACAATGAAGCCCATGAAGACAACAATGATGCTATAAAAAAGGGTCGAGCGGCGGACCACATTTGTGAGTTTCGAATACAAGAGGACCGCCCCAAGCGCCGCAGGCAACACGATCCATCCCTTCAACACAGGAATGACCTCGGCTCCCGACCCCTTAGCCGTCACCACAAACGCATCCTTCATGGTGGTCAGCACCCCGTACGTGAAGGAAATGAAGAATTTCATCAGAAGAAGCGGCAAGAACTTTTTTAATTCGAATCGATGAATAGGCCAGAGGCGCTCATGCCACTTACCTCGCGAGAGTGTTCCACTCGACGCCATCAAAAAATCCACTCCTGTAAATCCTCGGGAGTTATACCACAAGCCGAAGACCGGTGTCATCCCCAAAGTAGCTTCAAATTATTTTTCGTACACCTAAAAAATGCGGCGGCTTAAATCCCGAAATATCGCGAGAATAGCTCCTTAAACCCCAAAATATCGCAAAAACAGCCCCTTAAATCCCGAAATATGCTAAAGTCAAGGAAAA
>CAYGHT010000187.1:0-2765 GCA_964349755.1 uncultured bacterium | reverse complement strand
GCACTCCTACTCATCAACGACATGTCCCAGCTACAGCAAGATAACTATCAGGCGCAAAAAAACTACTTTCAATCTGAAAACCAAGCATCGCAAGTAGGCGCGACCATGACCGAAACAGCCGCTAGCCAAGAAGCTGATAGTTTGGAAGATCAAGCAGAAGGCGATTTTGTCAACGCTGGTTGTACAATTGCTGGAGGAGCTATCTCGCTTGGATACGAAGGGATCCAAACAGGGGGCGTAAAGGGCGCGAAAGACTATAGCTCGCAGCTCGATAACCTCAGTGAAAACGAAAAAACACTGGAAGCAGCAGGAGCTAAACGCGCTAAAGCGGGAGTCGTGCTTGCGCCGGATCCAGCGAGTGCGCTGTCCCCTAAACCAGCAGTCGATTCTGCAAAAGAGGCGAGAATTGACGCTGCGAAGAATGCGAATCCTGCAACCAAGGGTTCTTTCAAAGAAGACGATCTCCTCACGGTTAGCGATAAAGAATTTGCGGACATCAAGGAAAAAACGGCTCAACAGAAAAAAACAGTCAAGAAAGACTTAGACAGGCTCGAAGAGAGAATGAAAAGCTTCCGAGATAAAACAACAGGCATTCTTAACGCAGCAGGCGGATTTGGAAAAGCCTCGTTCACGATGGATGCCCAAAAGTATCAGGCTGCGTCAGGAACGTCCAAGGCGAATCAGCAAATCATGCAATACAGCTCGGGCGCTTCACAAGGAGCGATCCAGTCAGACGGTCAGGGCAACAGCGCGTTGGCCGCAGCGCGAGATGCTGAGTACCAAAACCTCCAGCTCATGGCTCGAGCCAACCAGCCGAACTAAGCCTGGGGCTGTTCAGGATGCTCATGGCCACCCCTCCTGGGGGTGGCCTTCTTATTTATCTTATAATGAGCAGCTTATATTCAACAGTCAGGCTTGATTTATTATCAATAAAATGTTATAATTGTGCTAGGAGATAATTAAGTTATGAGCGGTTCAACAACATCTGTTTCCACGTCTTCCTCAGCAACATTCTCTTCAGCCCCCATCCCCCCCGTCGGGTCCAAAGCCCCCATCGATGCTTCCGTTGTCGTTCACGCCAAGAAGCTTTCTGGATATACGCTCTATCGAGAGCTTCCCAATGGAGAGCGCTTTGCCATTTCCCTCACGAAAGAGCACCAAAATGAGATCGATTTGCTCGGCATAAAGAAAAATCCTACAGGAGCTGCTGACTTTTTACTCCGACTTCAAGACTGCGTTGTCTTTGCCAATGGTTCTGAAGAAGAACTGGCTGAAGGCGACCTTGATCTACAGAGAATGCGCGCAATTGCAAACGACGCCATTCCTGACAATATAGTGTGGAAAAACTTTCCTCAAGGTCATCGCGCAAGCGTTACAGACAGCCCTGCATTCGAGTGCACAAGCGCCCGTCTTAAAACACTTCAGTTTAAGCCAGCAGATCTTAAACAATCGCTGATTGAGGCTGGACCGCTTCCTCAACACAAACTACGCTGTTTAAAGCGAATGACTGCAGTGAAACAGCTATTGAAGGCTTCAAAAAAGATCGTCGAGGGAATTGCTGAGAAAGTGCCTCCAAAAATGCTAGAAACTCAGAGTCGCAAGCAGCGGCTTGCGGCAATTAATGTGGAATCAGGAACTTTGCCTGCATTGCTAGCTTTTGAAGCAACGCATCCGGTCGAGCTAGATAGCAGCCAAACGCCGAAAGAGCAGGCTGAAAGCTTGCGTTTGAAGCAGGGTCAAGCCAAAGCTTGGATTGAGCAGCATGAAGTGCCAAAACTCGAGTCTGTGATTGACCAATTAAAGCAACGCCAACGTCGCGAAACCGTCGACGAGAGGGAAGAGACTCATTGCGCGGAAGATCTCGCGCGCCTTGGCTGCCAAACGCGCACAGACTATCGCCTTCTCAAAGCAGAGCCAAGACGGGAAGGGCCAGAGCTTTTTTACGCTCGCCTCATGGAGGCTGTTGAGAAGAACGATCCTGCGGAAATTAAGGCAATCATCGACGGTCCTCTCTTCTCGCTCGTATTCGATAAGCTCCATGTTGTCGATCAAGCGGATTGCCGCGAGCAGCTGAAAGCCGCTGTAGTTAAGATGGCGAATGAATTAGATGTTGCCTCGAAGACAACGAAAATAAGCCACGCTACTTGGGAAAGTGAACCTGAAAATCGAGGCCTGGAAGAGCAAGAGACCGATAAGGCGCTCATTCAGCAATTTAGCGCGATGGTAAGCACGTTTTTACCCGACAGCGATGCCGAAAAACCCGCTTAAGGTGACTACTTCCGCACCACTTTCGGCGGCGCCCCTTCAGTGATCGACTCCTTATCCACCACAATCTCCTTGATCGTGTGATCAGAGGGAACCTCGAACATCAAATCTCGCAGCAAATTCTCAGCGATCATCCTCAACGCTCTTGCTCCAGTGCCTGTTTCTTTGGCTTTTTTGGCCATGGCGAGCAGGGCTCCTTCGGTGAACTCTAACTTGACGTTTTCTTCGGTAAATAGCTGCTTGTATTGCTTGATGATGGCATTTTTGGGTTGAACTAGGATCTCGACTAGGTCCCGTTCGGTGAGCTCGTTGCAGTTGGCGATGCTGTTGAAGCGGCCTACGAACTCGGGGATCATTCCAAATGAGATTAAATCTTCGGGCTCTACTTTGGAGAGGAGGAAATTGGTTTCGTGGGCGTCGATGGCTCGCTTGGTGGCAGCGTCGAAGCCGATGGTGCTTTTGCCGAGGCGTTTGGAGATCACTTTATCGAGATGGACGAA
>CAYGHT010000186.1:0-2825 GCA_964349755.1 uncultured bacterium | reverse complement strand
TCATGTCTTTGTTCTGTTTTTGTTTAATGACATTATAAACTAAATTTATATTAACAATCAATTAATTTGTGTTTTTTATGAATCTGTTCTAAGCAATTTTGTTGTAAGTTACTAATATTCTGTGCGTTTAGTGTATAGTTGATAGGGGCCGGCCTCAAGATGTCATGTGTTCAGCAAGAAAAAAAGGGCCTACACGGCTCTTTGGGCTGCTTTTTGTGCAACAGGCTATTCTTTATACCTGCGAATTACAATTTGTGAGGAGACTTGGTCTGGTCGGTTTTGAGCGCCAATGGTAAAGGTAGTGGTTCCTTGGCATAAAAATGGACGACGTAGCTTTGTTGGTTCTCTCTGCTCGATGGTTGTAAATTCGCTGATGCATTTAGTTTGGCAAGCCACAATCGTTACGTCTGCCGTCGGATCTTGGGGAATATTCAAAGTGATCGTAGATTTCGGTGTTTGGTTGTTAGAGGTCTTCACCATGGTGATGCTATTTTGTGCGTTACTAAGTGCTAACGCCCTCTGCTCGGCTGGTAATAGGTTGCTTGCGATTGCGCGATCGACAGATTCAGCTGCTAGAAGGTTTGAGACTTCAGTGTCGATATGATTTTTGATGTAGAGCGGTGCGTTTTGGCAGAATATGGTTGTGATTGCTTTGATCAAATGTTGGCGGTTGGGGCCTAATTGACGTCGAATGTTCTCCAAGAAAGCTGGGAGCATTGTGTCCTCTAGCTTTTTCTTTAGTTCTTCGGCGCGGTCAGTGTCGTTTACTTTTCTTGCTTGGGCGATTTCCTCTAATTGTGTCTTGTATTGTTCGTAAAACGATTGATCCATGAAAACGAAATCTTTGGCAGAGCGAAAGTAATCGGCAGTAAGTACACCTGGTTTATAGACCTCAACTTCTATGTTAGAAATGTATCGCTTTTCGTAAGGATTATCCTCACCGGGTGCTTTAAACATGCGAATAAGGTTTGGGCTATTCTCTGTTTTTGTGATTTTAGTCTGTACTACTTGGTTGTATTCGCCTCGCATGGAGCGAATAAGGACTGCAGAGGCAAGAAGGCAGAGAAACGCACTGCTTGCGAGCATGATCATAAACACATGTGGCAATGCGACGAATGCAAGGGTCAGAGCAACGCCGCCTCCAATAACCCCTAATGCACCAGCAAAGATGCCTTTGGCGACTCGGCGCGTATTTGAGACTGTAGCTGTTGATATTGAGCTGGTTGTACCTGAACTGGATGGAGGTGCATTGTGAGGTTGTGGGTGGGTTGTCGAATTAGAAGCGGGGGTAGCAGCGTTCATTTTAAATTATCCTTAAATAATGCTTAACTATATAATAGCATTAATTTTAATATTTTTCAATAAAAGACTGCCATAAAAATTGAGATTATATCAACTAATTGAAAGTGAGCAGCTTAAGAATGAATCGCTGTCATCCGACAGGTGGCGACATCGAACGCGAGGGTAAAAGGGCACTTCTTGACCATTTCCCTGAAGGGGCCTTTGCTGAGATCGAATGTCTTAGCGGAGAGCGTGACGGTGCTGGTGATCGAGACCTTTTGATTGGCAACAGAGATCTTCAACGTTCTTTCTGTTGAAGCAAAGGTTGGGTAGCTGCCTGTTTGGAGGCGTAAGTGCACGCGAATGGGCCAATAGAAGCTCTCATGCGCTACGTGGAGTGTGGTGAAGCGATCGATCTCTGAAACCCCTAGGGTTTTGAGGACTTCATCAATTCGCCGGGCATAGGGAGCGTTCTCTTCTGCTTTTCCGTATGTGTGGTTTTGCAATTGGATTCTGGTGTTTTCGCGGAGGCTTTGATCTACTTGAGTCTTGGCCATCCCCATTAGCGTCAATCTAGTGGGGATCTCGCTTTGCTCGTAGCGTGAGCGGGCTTCAAGCCCAAATATTCCAGTGAGTGTATCGGGTTTGAACGCGGAGTGAATCAATTTCGCGCTTGCGAGGCCTGCAATCGCGGTGGCGGTCGATAAAATCTTAAAGGAGAGCGTGCTGAGTGTTAGAGTAGAGAGAAGGACGAGGCCGAGGATTGCTCCAACTGCAGATAGAATGGCTAGCGCAAATGGTGTTACGCGGTCGATTTCTACGGAAGTTATGATTGGCTTTGGAGACCTGAGTTGGTTTATCCCATGCATGAGAGTTGGTAGAGGAAAGCTCGGCGGCGGAGCTGTTGGCACGACTCACCCTTTCCGCACAATTTTCCCGCCGCTCACTTTTCCGAGCACTTGGGAGCCTGGATACACATGGACCTCGCCTTTGCTGGACTCGAAGGAAATGGGGCCGTCTACGAGGGTCCGTTGCTTGAGTTCGATGATTTGTTTGCCCTTGCAGGCGAGGTCTTTTCTGACGGTGATGCTGGTGAGTTTGGAGCTGGAGAAGGTCGCTTTTTGGGTGGCGAGGGTGAGCGGGCCTTGGAAGGTGGTGTCTTGGGCTCTTATGGAGCCGACGATGGTGCTGGCGTTGGAGATGATGGAGTGGCCGATGGTGGCCTCGCCGGTGATGTCGACGGTGTTGAGGTGGGCGGACTGGGCGACTAGGCTCCCTTCAACGCGGAGGGTTTGCGTGATGGTGGTTCCATTGAGTTTGAGAAGGCCGGAGCTGGTGATTTTGTCGAAGGTGTGCGCGCCGAGGGTGTTGGAGCCTGCGAGTTCTTGGATGGGGTCGGTGGTTTTTTCTTGGCTTTTAGTGGACGTGGGTTGTTGGGTGATGCGTGGAGAGGCGAAGAGCGAAGCGCTGAAGGCGACAACGAGGAGCATCCAAATCCATTGCCGTTTTTTCATCCGGAGATCCTCGCTTGGTGGCTTGGGACG
>CAYGHT010000185.1:0-2832 GCA_964349755.1 uncultured bacterium | reverse complement strand
GCTTTTCCTGGAGATCGGCCATTTCCCATGAGTGTGGTACAATGCTCTCCTCCAGGACCCGCAGAAAACGTTAAATCATATGCGGGCGACACACCCCAAATTCCATTTTCATCCATCAAAAAAGAAAAGTTTTTGGCATGATCATCTCGATTGTGGGCAAAGACATTAAAAGCAATATGGCGAAATTGCTTTTTTTGTTCTGCTATGTTCTTTGTGAGGATGGCCGTAGCTTTCATGACAGCTTCATAATCGAGACTTGGCATGCGGTGATCTGCATGCAAAAGTCCACTTAAAGTATGCGAATGAAGGAAGATTTTTCCATTGCGATCAAACCGTTTGACTCCGAAATAACCTGAACACAATTTCGATTTAAAAAGACGCGCTTCTGGAACGATTACACCTGCTGCAATAGCCATTAAATGGTATGCGTATTCGATGGAACCCATATCCCGTGGATCTACGAAAGAGCGAAATTTGATGATCCAGTCGGGATGCGTGTGATTGCGATCATTATCTGAAGCCCGAATCAATTTGGTTTTTGAATCTAAGCTCACTAAGATTTTGGGCCTTGCGCCAGCAGAAGAACCGTTCAATCGAATCAGCTCATCGAGAAATTGCTCTTCTTCTTTTGCCTCAAACTGAGTACATTCTTGCGCTAATTGATCCAATTCGATCTCTTTTTGTTCCGTGGAAGCAAACGGAAATGCAGGTCGATATTGCAAAGCGCCCATCCCATGGGTTCCTACGTATTTCAATCGATCCAGGGGGATTAAATTGTTGGGAAAGATCCCTTGATTTCTCAGTTTGCGATCTAACAAGAGCCGCCCCCAACCATCCGGCAAGCTATCATTAAACACCCCAAATAGCCCTTCAAATATCATATCCGTTGAAAACTGCACTCCAGGTTTAAGCGGCAATTTGAAGGGAGAAAGCTCAAACCCAAGTTCCAGAAATTCAGGCGTATATTCAAACGCGATTCTCCGATTTATATAGGCCAATCGCCCCATTGCAAGCGGCCGAGTAGAACAATAATCGACAAACAGCGATTGGGTAAAATCATTCATTTTCTGCCTCTTCTTCTCGGTTTCTGCTTAAGCAGTTGATCCAAGGATGAATACGATTCTAATTGTTTTGGGCTAAACAGGTCTGCAAATTCATTGAGCGCCTCTAATACAAAAGCTAATTTCAGAAGGGACTCCAAAGAGATTTTCCCGGTCTTTTCGAATTTTTTAATCACCCCAAAACTCACCCCAGAACGATCGGAAAGCGACTTCTGAGACAAATTCAGAAAAAGCCTTTTTTCTTTGGCTCGCAAGGCTATTTGGAGCAAAACCTCGTGCGGAGTATGTAAATTAAGAGATACCATTATGGCCACTACACTGTTTTTTCATTTATAATAGACAGTATAATATCCGCTATATTTTGTCAATCAAGTGGACCGCCACCAATTTTGTGAACACAAATTTGGTGACGGTACATGAATGCGCCACCAAAAGAATGTGCACAAAAACCAATGGAAGCCGCTCTATGAAGATGAAAGCGGGATAGAATTCTCGATCTTTTCTTCCGCAGCGATCCATTGGCTAATGATGAGCACCCCGCACAGATTGCCGAAGATGTTGACCACTGTGCGTAGACGGTCGATGATTCGATCAAGGGGCAACAAGAAGCTAATGGCCGACAGAGGAATGTTGACGATTTTGAACACGACGACGAGGCTAACCATGCTCGTCTCTGGAATCCCTCCCTCAGCCATGCCTCCGAGGATGCATGCAAACGCAAGCAAGACTTGCTGTGAGAGCGATAGATCGATTCCAAGCATCTGCGAAAAGAATAGGGCTGCCGCCATCTCGTACATCATCATTCCACCCACATTGATCGATGCACATACAGGCAACATGAATCGAGTAACAAATGGCTTTGAATTCAGAGAATCTGCTACGTGCATAGCCACAGGTAACGTAGCGATGGAACTGGAGGTACCAAACGCTGTCGAAAAAACAGGCAAACTCCGATGAAGAATATGAGCAATCTTTTGCCTTGATATCGCTGAGACAGCCAAAAGCTGCCAAAGACCGTGAAGAAAGAGGCCGAGCACAAGAACCAACACAAAGGCAAGTAGCGCCGAAAAGCTTTCTAGGAGAGTGCCTTTGAGATGGGATTGAGCCACTCCTGCGCCCACAAGAGCAAAAATGCCAACTGGCGCAAGGAGCATCACTCCATTTAAGCATTTCGTAGAAACGTCCCGAATAGCAACCGCGAGATGAATGATCGGTTTGGCGACATTGCCAGCGAATGTACATCCCAGACCGAATAGGATTGAAAACACGACTACAGGAAGAAGCTCGAAATTCGCAAGCGAATGGAACACGTTGTCCGGAAAGATCGAGAGCACAAAATTCGCGAACCCAAAATTTTGATGTTCAGCAACTGAATAGGATTGGCTGTTTAAAATCAGGCTTGAGTTGCCACCCACCCCCGGCCGCAGCAGGTTAAATAGGCATAAAGCAATCGCCACAGCAACAATCTCGCTAAAGAGCATATAGCCGATCATTTTCTTGGAAAGAGATTTGAGCGTAGAAATATTTCTCGATAGATCCCCAAGAGCGGCGATCAGCGCACAGGAAATTAAAGGCAGAGCGAACAGTTTCAGCAAGTTGATGAACAAATCGCCTAGAAATTTGATGTGCTCAAAGAGCGAGGGAATCAAAACACCGAGCAGGATAGCACTTCCTACGCTGAGAAGCACAAAATGCTTGTTATATTGAATTAAAGACTTAATCATAATTGCACGCCTAATTTTATTTGTTAAAAAACGTAATAACAGAATTG
>CAYGHT010000184.1:0-2839 GCA_964349755.1 uncultured bacterium | reverse complement strand
TCTTTCCCACTGAAAAGTTCTGAATGCATCTCTCCACCTCCATCTGATGAGAGGCATTCAGAAGTTCTGAATGCCTCTTTACTTTCACAGAGTTATCCAATAAAACCAGATAATAAATGAAAATCTTACTCACTGGCGCTAACGGATACATCGGCTCTCGTCTGCTTCCCCTCTTGCTTGAACAAAGGCATGAAACCTACATTCTAGTGAGAAACCGCTCCCGTTGTAAGATTTCGCAGCATTTGCAGTCGCACATCAAAATCCTTGAAGGCGACCTCCTCTCACCTGCTTCCTTGACGAAAATTCCCAACGATATCGACGCCGCCTACTATCTCGTCCATTCGATGAGCGACTCTAGGAATTTTGCTATGCTGGAGGCATCCTCTGCTCAAAACTTCCGCGATCGGCTTGCAGCCACACAAGCCAAACAGATCATCTACCTGAGCGGTCTTTCGAATGAAGCTCTCCTTTCCCCTCACCTCGCCTCAAGAAAAAGGGTCGGAGAAATCTTACGCGAAGGAAAAGTTCCTGTGACTATTTTGATGGCTGGCATCATCATTGGAGCAGGCAGCGCCTCTTTTCAAATCATCCGCGATCTCGTCGAAAAGCTCCCTCTCATGATTGCCCCCAAATGGCTCAACCAACTGACCCAACCAATCGCAATCGATGACGTCCTGGCCTACCTACAGCTCGTCTTAGGCTCCCCAACTTGCCTCGGCCAGTCCTTCGAGATTGGAGGTCCTGAAGTCATGAACTACCGCGATCTATTAGTCCAATGTGCAAAAGTGAAAGGACTCAAAAGAAGGATCTGGATTGTCCCTGTCCTCACTCCACGCCTCTCTTCTTATTGGCTCTACTTCATCACAAAAGCGAGCTTTTCCCTGGCTCGCTCCCTTGTCGAAAGTCTGAAAAATAACGTCATCTGTAAAGAGCATCGGATTCAGCAGATCTTTCCGCGTAAACTCCTCACCTATCAAGAAGCGGTACAGATCGCCTTAAGGTAAGGCATGTTTGAATGTACACTCTTTTTGTTTCGGCGTGACTTACGCTTAAAGAGGAAATTTTTGCAAGATTTTTTAATTACCAGCATCAAATTTGATACGAGGTAATTGGCGTTTCTAGATCGGTTGATAAACTTGAGAAGTTAAAAGCAGAGCTCCAAAGCGATCGTTTTTTATCGAGGGAAAACTGCGCATTAAGTTTCTGCCTACCGTCCTCAATCAGCCTACTTTTTTATGATTTAGGAAGCTTGCCCGATTGCACCATCAATTTTTTCTCTTCAGATTTGACAAGACGCTCAAGTTTTTTGAGATCCTCTTCAGGAGGAAGGTTTTCTGGTTTGATACCACGTTGTCTAAGCATATCTCGAACGCTTTGATTATTTTGAATGTGCTCATCTGTTATGGCCAGTTCGCCATGTAAGTCATCTTGAGATACGTTGTGGTTGGTCATTTCTGTCGCTAGGTTTTTAGCAGCAATCGTCAAAGTAGGCAGGAAGTCAGCTAATGGGCGGCTTTGCGTGATTCCATATTTGTTTTTCATTGTCTGCGTGCAGTGCCCTCCAAAAAGGGCATGATCGCCTTTAGAACGAATTCGTCCAAAACCAGGTTCATCTACACCTCGCTCATAGATGTTTTGGGAAAGAGTTTTTTCGGATTCTCTCAGCTTTTCCCGAGCTTCTAATCGGGCTTGCAACAGCATCCGACTTTCTATCAATTCTTGTTTGCGTGTCTGAATAGCAAAATAGCTTTGAGCAAAAGCAATGGGTTCTTTGCGGGGATCGCCGTTTTGGGCAATTAGATAACAGGCGTATCGAGTCAACATAAAGTCTTCAATGGCTCGTTCAGCTCCCTTGCCGAGGCTGATCATTTTCGTGACGCCACGAAAATGATCGTTAGGATCACAACCCGTTGTTTTGCAAGACTCTATAGCACGCATAATTGTGGTGAGGAAATTTTCCCATCTTGCGTACCCGAGAGGTTCTTGCAAGTCTCTGGCAAACCAGAATTCGATTCCCTCTTCAGGAATAGATTGGGCTAAGTTGTCAAAGTGACTCTGTAGTTTTTTTATGATCTCTCCACTAGACATGGCAAGAACTCCTTAGAATCATTTTTTTGAAAAAATGGTAGCTAAAAGCGAGAAACTTCTCCAGCAAAGGTTTTGGTCTTACCCAACCGCCCTCAAAGAATTCTCAAAAATCTGGAGTTTTTCCTTGAGTTTAGCCCAGTCAAAGGTTCTAATTACGTCCGATTGCCTGCCCCAAACACAAAAGGCCGGGCGGAAAGCCCAGCTTTTTGCTTTTTTACGCATTTGGGATCATTTGTCCACTGTGAATAGATTCGTAGACGGTCTCTATCACACGCTGATTACATAATCCCACACTAGATGAAATGAGCGGAGACACTTCTCCTCTCAATACTTGAGCAAAATGAGTGAGCTCATCCGCATAAATATTCGTTGCTTTAAGAGGCAGGTACTGCAATGAATCATCTTCTCGAACATGGCAACCGTCCCTGTTCGATTCTCTCCACCTCCAAATAAAAAACGGGCCCGGGAAAACCCCGGGCCCTTCTCATTAGCCGGATGAACCATTGATTCTTCTTTTTATTTCAAAACTCGCCTACACTCCCCATCTTAAGGCACAAATCGCAGGAAACTCATGAGCGAAGAAAAAAAAGCCAATATTCGCAATAGCACTGCTGAATTCTTGATCTTTACCGGCCAAGCACGAGAAAACAGCATCGAGGTTCGCATCGCCGAAGAATCGGTTTGGCTTACTCAAAAATTGATGGGGGTACTATTTGAAGTCTCTGTCCCAACAATCAACGAACACTTAAAC
>CAYGHT010000183.1:0-2863 GCA_964349755.1 uncultured bacterium | reverse complement strand
GTTGCCGATTTAAGCGGCCTCGCGAAAAAGACTCATGCCCCCGTGAACGCGTACCATTTTGTTTGGTCGCTAATTCAAGAGGATTTCCCGGCTGTCTTTTAGTCGCCGTAACAGCAGGCTGGATATCGTCTAATACTTCTTGAATATGGTTGTCGAATTTCATGCCTTTTAACGCAGCATCAACAGCGCCGCAGTTTGCATGGCCAAGAACTACGATCAATTTCGCTCCTAAAACGCTCACGCCATATTCAACACTGCCGATTGCAAAATCATCAACTATATTTCCCGCCACTCGCACGACAAAAAGATGCCCGAGGGTTTGATCGAAGATGATCTCAGGCGGAACTCGAGAATCTGAACAGGAGACGATGATAGCGAAGGGTTTTTGATTGTCGACAAGGGCTGTGCGTTTAGCTGTCCAATCTTCATGGCAGACTGTGTCCGAGTTTACATATCGGTTGTTCCCCTGTTTCAATCTTTCAAGAGGGTCTATGTCCACCGCTGACAATTGAGATATCCCAAATAGGTTGATGGATAATACAAAGCTCAATTTGGCATAAAACGCATTCATGAACTTTCCCTAAGAATTTATGGATTAACAGTCACTTCCAACACATACCAACGAGAGCATTAAACGTTTAGAAATTTTTGATTTGATGAAGTGTCTAGTTGAGAGTCGGGCTATTTATTTTCTGGTTTATAATTTTCCTCTCCTTTAAAATACTTTCTGCAAAAACAAACAAACCAATAAGAATAAGAATCCCCATGGCAGTAACATCCAATAGTTCCATTCCAAATTTCATCATTCATCGAGCTGTGCTTCTCGATGGGAGAGAACAACTTTCGCAACCCAACGCCGAGAACACCACTCTCACCCTCCCAGCAGCCTGCGGCCGTGATAAAGTCAGTACATCCACAACAAGAATACCCGAAGCTCTCCGCCGAGTGACCGCAATTCTTTCCGCTCCTCAGCTAAAGCAAGCACTGACAAAAGCAAGAGACCTCTTTGATTTTTGTCGGACCAGTTTTACATGGTCGCGCCACATTCCTCGCCCTCCTTCATTCAAGCTGTTCGAGCAGACTAAAAAAATGTACCAAAATAGAAACGAACGGCTCCAATGGTTGCCCCGCATGTTGATGTTCCAAGCTGCAATGGGACTCGGGGAAGCAAACGAACCATTCAATCACATTTTCTCCCTGTCGATTGAACCAACCGATCCAACAATACGTCAAACCCTTTACTACAGACACAGCTATAAAAAAGACTCCGAAGCTAAATATACAATAAGCTGCAGCTCAATGAACCATTACACAAGCAGAGAGCAGGAAGTGAATCCGATAGCTCCTCTTTCTCGAAAGTCGACTGGAATATCTTCTTCTTTTTACTACACGCTGCAGCCTGGCTTCTTAAAGCCCTACAAGACATTTGCAGCGAACGAAATCATTCCGGAACTCGATCCAGAACGTTGCCCCAACTACGTAAAGCAAAGTCCATTGAATCGAGCGGAAGAAATAGATCCTCTCATCGAAGATTTGCAATCCAAAGATCTTCAAGGACGTATTCGATTCATCCTGAATTGTTTCTTGCTCGATCCCCACTCGAAAAAACTCTATCTGATCACGGTCCAGCCGTTCTGGACGCCGACGGCACCTGTGAAGAGAACTCTGTTCATTAAGGGATGAAAATTGCAGACACCTAACTGGACTGAGAGTCAAGCTCTTCTCTACTGATCATCACTTTCTGAAGCGCTTCTCTTAGCTCTTCTTCAGCATGAGTTGCTTCTTCGCTTCTACGATGTTCCTCGAATTTTGCATATTCGGACAAAGCAAGCTCTTTGGCAATTTCAGCAGAAATAATCCCTGCTGAATCCAGGATTCTTTCGTCGTTGAGCGCAAGAAAAGCATCCAGTTTGGTTTTCCAATCGACCATGTACATAACTTTCCGATGGCGGGCTTGTCTTTCAGCAAAGTCCAAATACTGGTCTACAAGCGATTCCAAATCCTTGATCTCTTCATGATTCAGATAGTTTTTAGAAACTTCCACATCTCGCCTTGTCAGTTTCCTTCCTCGGCCAGCGCCATTCCACATTGTCAACCCCATGTTGGGCTGAGAGGCATCAGCTCTTTTGTGAATGATTTCGGCAGCTGTAAAACCGGTGACCGCATAGAGAAGCTTGTTTTGGACCGTCTTGAAAAACTCTTGGGTCAATGGGTGGTCAGGATTGTAGTCTGCGCTGAGCGTATAGATATCTCGCACCTTTTGATAGAACCGCTTTTCGGATGACCTGATGGCATGAATGCGCTCCAAGAGCTCATCGAAGTAATCGACTCCTCCAGGCTTACTCAAACGCTCATCATCTAACGCGAAACCCTTAACAATGTATTCATTTAATCGTTGAGTTGCCCACTGACGAAATTGAGTTCCCCGGTGAGAACTCACTCGGTAGCCAACGGCTATAATCGCTTCTAAGCGATAGAGTTGCGTTCTATATTTCTTGCCATCGGAAGCAGTTATCAAGGATTCCTTGATAACTGAATCTAGAGAAAGCTCCCCTTCGGAGAAGATATTCTTTAAGTGAAGGCTGACGTTCTGCAACGTAGTCTGAAAAAGCTCCGCTATCAGCTTTTGACTTAGCCACACAGTTCCATTTTCCAGCCGCACTTCAATCCGCTGACGACCATCCTCAGTTTGATAGAGTAGGATTTGACTTTCATTTGCTTGGGACTCGGACATTTTGGCCTCTTTCGCGCTTTCCTTATAAATGCTGTAAAAACAGAGAATCTCCGAGTGTATGATTCGGAGCATACGACCAATGGATTAACAGTCCCTGTCGATTCCACTTTCCACAAGAATCAGTCGATC
>CAYGHT010000182.1:0-2925 GCA_964349755.1 uncultured bacterium | reverse complement strand
GGTGAATCCATTGGAGGGCTGCACGTAGATGGGGAGTTCGTGGGCGCGGTGGCAGAGAAAATGGCTGCCTACGCCATGGCGGATCTCTCCATGAATGGGGTAAGTCAGTTCTGCGACGGTGAGGTGGAGCTCATGGGGAAACATGTGGATTGAGGAGGCGATGGAGTAAAAGCGGGGCATCAGCGGGAGCAGGCAAGCGGAGAGTTCTTGCGCTGAAAGCGCTGCGTTGGGATATTGCCGGAGCAGATCGATGAGCTCGTGGGTTTTGAGGAGATCGGGGGGAGCGGTGTCGCTGAGTCGTTTGAGGAGAGTGCTTGTGCATTTGGCCAGATTGGCTTTGTGCAACAAAAATTCAATGAAGGGGAGATGCACGTTTGCGCGGGTGTCGAGCACTTGCGTCATTGGATCGACTCCAATCGCTTGGATGATGGCCTCGACTGTGGTCGGTGTATTCTCGGGCAAGACCCCGATGCTGTCTCCAACTACAAACGGAAGGGCGAGCGGGTCGATGCGCAGTGCGAGATGATAGGTTCGCTTCGTGGAGCCAGGTTTTGTGAGTAGGACGCGCTCTAGCACGGGTGCGTGAAAGGGGTGCAGGCGAGAGTGTTTTGGCGTGTGAGTTGACAACCGGTTACCCCACCATTAAAGTGAGTAAAACGAGGGTTTTTACATGAAAAGCGTGTGGTTCATTCTCCTTAGCGTCACACTGGTCGGTTGCGGCGATGCTGGGCAATACAACAATCGAAGCTATGTGATTTCGAAGACTCATGTGGAAGAAATCCCTGTTGATCCTGTCACTTTGCCGGAGGCGTTGGAGGAAGAGTCGCTGTAGGGAAAAGCTCTTTACACGTCTTCTTCTCCCAGGCTTTTTTGAGCGCATCCATCCGTTTGTTGGAGATGCCACCGAGCAGTTCGATTGCTTGCATGAGGCGGACGCGGGTTCGATCTTTGCCGAGTAGGGTGACCGATTCGAAGAGCGGTGGTCCTTGGTGTTTGGCCATGATCGCTGCGTAGAGCGTGTGAATGACGATCTTTTTGAGATGAACTCCAAAGTTTTCTGCGACTGCGTGGCACGCTTTTTCTAGGCCAGCGCCGCTCCAATCTTCTTGGTTATCGAGACTCCAGATGATTGTTTGGAGGATACAGGCAATGAGCTCTGGTGATGCGGCTTTTGGGACGAGGAGGTCGGGCGTTACGTTCAGTTCGTTGGTGAAGAAAAAATCGCAGAGGGGGAAAAAATCGCCAAACGTTTTGATGCGCGTGTGGACAAGCGGCATGAGCTGCTTCATGAAGCGGTCGTTGAAACACCAGCTTGAAAGGCGTTCCCAGAGTTGATTGTCTGGAATGGTTTCGATGAGTTTTTTCTGATTGACCCAGTTGAGTTTTTGAACGTCAAAAAAGGCTCCCGAGATGCCGATCCGCTTCGGATCGAAGGCGGCGATGATCTCATCGAGTGTGCAGATTTCCAGATCGCTTGGCATGCTGTAGCCCATCAAGGTCAAGAAATTGACCAGCGCTTCGGGGAGATAGCCGCTATCGCGGAAGTAAAAGATCGAGGTGGGGTTTTTGCGCTTCGACAGTTTTTTGCCATCTTTGCCGAGAAGTAGCGGCATGTGCATGAAGGTCGGCGGAGTCCAACCAAAGGATTCGTAGAGCAAAATGTGTTTGGGGGTCGAGCTCATCCATTCATCACCGCGGATGACGTGGGTGATTTTCATGAGCCGATCGTCGACTACGTTGGCCAAATGGTACGTAGGGAAGCCGTCTGATTTGAGAAGGACCTGGTCGTCGATATCCGCCCAGGGTGCAGTGGTGCGGCCCTTGATGGCGTCCTCGTAGACGCACTCGCCGGTCAGGGGGACCTTGAGTCGGATCACGTACGGCTGGCCAGCCTCTTCCCGTGTGCGGATCTCTTCTGGATTTAAGTTGCGGTAGCGCCGGTCATAGCCTGCTCGCTTGCCTTGTGCAAGGGCCACCTCGCGCATTTCAGCGAGTTCTGCCGCTGTTGCAAAGCATTTGTAGGCTTTGCCCTTCTCTACAAGCTCATAGGCGTGGGTGCGGTAGATCTCGGTGCGCTCGGATTGGCGGTAGGGCGCATAGGGTCCGCCGACATCGGGTCCTTCATCCCATTCGATGCCGCACCAGTGGAGGGCGTCGAAGATGCTCTTTTCATACTCAGGACGGCTGCGCGTCTGGTCTGTGTCTTCAATGCGCAGGATGAACTTGCCTTTGAAATGGCGTGCAAAAATGAGGTTAAAAAGGGCGATGTAGGCGGTTCCAACATGGGGGTCGCCGGTGGGAGAGGGGGCAATGCGGACGCGAACGGTCATCTGGATGGGCCTTAGGTTGGGGTCCCATCTTCCTCAATTGAGAGGTTAACTCGCAAGCAAGAAAAAGCCTTAGCTGGAATGCTAAGGCTTAGGGGAAATTAGCCGACTTTTGGTTTTTGGCTAAGATAATTTTCCTGATAGGACTTGAGATCATCGATGTGGATGACCCAGGCTGCTCCCTTACGGGACGCTTTCAGGAGGCCAACGCGTGTGGCGTAATAGATTTTTTGCGAAGGCACATTGAGATATTTCGCGGCTTGACCGACCGAGTAGTATCCTTTACGGTTGTCAAAAAGCAGTTCGCCGCCGTACATCGACTTCGTTCGGGAATACTTGTTTGTCCGGTATTCCTCGAGATCCTCGAGATGGATCATCCAACGAGTTGAATCTTTTGTCGCCTTGAGCTTTTTTTGCTTGATGGCTACGTAGATCGCTTGGCGGGTCACATTATTGATACGAGCCGCTTCCGTAATGGAGACGATCTTCGGAGCTTCTGTCTCTTGGAGCGATGGCTGATTTTCTAATGTTGTTCCCATGTTTTTTCCTTTAAATTAGTTTTTTTCTTTTCTCTTTGTCATTATTTTCTTTTTATTTT
>CAYGHT010000181.1:0-2976 GCA_964349755.1 uncultured bacterium | reverse complement strand
GCAAAATGGCTCAAAAGGGCGATTTTTCTGGGGGCAGGACTTTTGCAACTGGCTCTAAAGTTTTTAACCACAGGAGGCTGCTATGATCCGGTCCATTGCTCTTCAATACGAACAAGCTCCCACATGGGCAAAGAATGTCGTTTTGGTCGTCGGCGCTAGTTTGGTGCTCGGCTTATTTGCCAATGTCGCCATTCCACTTCCATTTACTCCCGTCCCCGTCGTCACGCAAAACTCCATGGTGCTGCTTCTCGCCGTCCTACTCGGAAGTAAGCGCGCGGTCGCTGCCGTCACTCTTTTCTTAGCTCAAGCTGCCATGGGCCTTCCCGTCTGCGCCGGAGGCACCGGTGGCATCGCCAAATTTGCTGGCCCTACCGCAGGCTATCTTCTCGGTTACCTCGTCGCAGCCTTCGTCGTCGGCAAACTCATGGAAACCCGTAAACGAAGCGCATTCAATGTGTTTTGGACGATGGGAATTGGCAATGCGCTCATGTTCCTCTTTGGCGCTGCATGGCTCAGCTCCTTCATCGGCCCTCAAAAAGCGATTGCGTTGGGAGTCACTCCATTTATCCTCGGCGATTTGATCAAGCTCTTATTGAGCCAGAACATCCTTCAATGGGTTGGTTACATCAAGCCTCGCGGAGTACAGAACTAATTCTTGCAAGATATGCGCTCTTTTGAGAACTCTGTATTTTAGAGAGTTCTCATGAAGACGTTTTTTATCGGTCTGCTTCTCTTTAGCTTGGTGTTTGCCGCCGCATTTTTTGGAGGGCAGTGGTTTGAGCGACGCAGCAACGCCTCTGTGCGCACAGCGCTGCTCGAGCAAGGGGCCTTTCGCCCAACGCCCTATCCGGTGATCAACCGGCCATTTGTCCTCGTCCTCACGGGCCGCAATCACGGTCCGCTCCTTGAAAAGACGATTCGCTCTATCACGACCCAAAATTACGACGCCTATCGGATCATTTACATCGACGATGCGTCCGATGACGGCTCGCTTGATTTGGCCAAGGAGCTCTTTTACGAAAGCGGCCAGATGCACCGCGTCACGCTCCTTCAAACTGAGCGCCCCGTTGGAGAATTGGCCAATCTCATCCGCGCAGTTCAATCGGCTGAACGGAGCGAGATCATCGTTCCGATCGAAGGGGATGGGTGGCTCGCTCACGAGTGGGTTCTGCCCCGCTTAAATCAATATTACGCGCACCCCGACCTCTGGATGACCTACAGCCAGTACCGCGAATACCCCACGTACGAATTGAAGGCAGACTCGTTTCACCTCAAGTCTTTTTACGCGGCGCTCTTTACTGAGATTCGAGAGGCTGATCTTAAAGATCGTGGAGAGTTTTTAAAAGGGGACAAGCCGTATATGCTCCCCATGCTGGAGATGGCCAAAGACCATTCAACCTTTGTGCCTGAAGTGATGTACATTTCTGCAGCCACGCTTGAGAAAAATGCTCCAGAAGAGGGGTTTAAGGCCAAAGCTCCCTATGAGCCGCTCTCGCTGCTCAAACTCGAGGTTGCACCATGACTCCAAAACGGCTGTTTTTCTTCAGCGCGCTCGCAGTGGTGGCCTTGGTCGGCTTTGGTCTGGGCGCTAGCCTCTGGAAAAAAGCGCCCGCATTCACCGTGGAGCGCATTCCAGGCATTCACCCTGAAACTGAGGTTCTCACCACCGAATTTAAGCCCTTCGCGCTTCTTCTTTACGCCCACAACGACGCTCCGTGGTGTGAGCGGGCCCTTCGCTCCATTTTCGAGCAAGACTACGAGCATCTGCGTCTGTTCATTGTCGATGACGGCTCGCAAGACGGCACGTTCGAGCTGGTGCAGCAGCAGGTTCTTAAAAACGCCCAAGAACACCGGACAATTTTGATCCGAAACGAAGCTCCCATCGGATTGAACGCTTCGCTGCAGAGCGCCCTTGCGCAGTGCTTAGATCGCGAGGTGGTTTTGCCGCTTTCCATGCGCGATTGGCTCGCAAAACCAAACGCCCTATCGACCTTGAACCTTGCATTTCAAAACCCAGACGTCTGGGTTGGGCTTGCAGCGGCCCTTCGCTATCCGAGCTACGAGATCAAAGAGAATGGAATTTGCTGCTTTTACAGCGCGCTATTTAAGCAGATTCACCCGGAAAATGTGTCGGCATACCCGCTGGCGTTGCAGCAGCTAGCTGGCGGCAGAATGCGGACTATAAAAGAGCCCTTAGCATTTGCAAACGAGACGCTAGGTCTCAAGTTTGTGGGTTTGAACGAGGGGAGTGGAGAGCTCGTTTCACAAAAAGCCAAGCCACTTGAGAAATTTCCTTAAACTCAGGTAGTATTGCGTGCATCATGAATCTCTTAACTGCCCTAATTCCGTTTCCAGAGCCTTGTCGCAATAAGGCTTGCGAAGAGCGTCATGTAGCGCATTCGACAAGCGATGGTAGAGGACTCCACACTCAAACGTTGTATGTTAGTGTTGGTGAGCCAGTGACGTTTGAAAAGCAGCTCACAATCAACGTCCTTTTTCAGATGTGCCTCATTTACAATCAACCGATTGCCGGGAAGGGCCAGATTTCCCTTGCTCGGATTATATGCAAAGTCCCGTCGGATTCAAATGCCATGGGATACTACAATTCGTACAAGAAATCTGTAGAGAATGGCCTCTCTGCGCACCTTCCTCAGGATCTAGGATCTGTGATTCTGAGCTATTTAGGAGCCGATACCCGTTTTCACCAGCTGATCATGAGCGAGTTTCTCGCGCAGCATATTAGGCATGGCCATCACAAACGCTCCGATTTGACAACAGCGGATGTACATGCATTTTTTCTGTTAGCAAGCTCAGGAACCCAAGCCAATAAGTCATTGGGAAAGTGGCATAATCCAGAAAACGCTCAAAGCGCTGAAGTGAGCTGGAAATTAATTTGGCCCGCCGCTTTAGACTAAAATTACCGTAACTATTCAGGTGGGGGGCTCTGAGCACAAGTTTTTGAACCACAGAGAACAC
>CAYGHT010000180.1:0-2979 GCA_964349755.1 uncultured bacterium | reverse complement strand
CTCTTGGATCCGTGAGTGGCGGGGCCGGAGGCGTCGGAGGAGGAAGCGGCGGCACTTCTTTGGACAGCAGTTCTACCGGCTCGGGTGGCGGTGGAGCTGGACTTGGAGGCGCGATCTTCGTCAATGCAGGCGGACGACTCACCATTCAAGCCTCTGGCGCTCCCTTCACCACGAGCGCAAGCACCACCACTGCAGGAACTGCGGGGTCAGGCACATTTTCAGGCACGAATGGAGCCACTGCAGGAAACGATCTCTTCGCAGTCTCCTCGACCGTAGGCAATACGGTCACGTTCAATGCAGTCAATGCCAGCGACACCATCACATTTTCGCAAAGCATTGGCGACGACAGCTCCAACTCCTTACCTGGACCGGGTTACACCGCAGGAACCGGAGTCGGGACAACAGTTGCAAAAACAGGCCCTGGAACGCTTGTCTTGCAAGTCGCAAATAAATACAGCGGCGGCACGACAATCACAGGAGGCACGCTCTCCGTTGCAAACGGAACCTATCTTGGAAGTGGCATGGTCACTGCCAATGGCGGCACCTTGCGAATCACTTCGAGCACCACCATCTCCAATCCAGTGAGGCTTGGGAATCAACCTCGTGGCCCTCGTGGATCTCCACGTCCCCCTTCAGCTCCTCAAATTTACGGAGGAATCCTGGAAATCACAGATGGTTCGGTTGTGACATTTTCAAACACACTCGATGGCGATGGAGAGCTCTCGATCAGCGGCAATGGAACGGTCGACTTAATCACAGCGGCGGACTTTGGAGGAGCGACAACGGTGGGCTCAGGATCCACCCTCATGCTCTCTGGAAATGGAGCACTTCCCCAAGGAGGACTGTTAGTCCTCAACACTGGCTCATCGCTCAACATCGCAGGATCTGGACTTGGAACAATCACGCTCGGCGATTTAAGCGGCAACGGCAACATCGGCCTTGGGAGCACGGATTTAGCTGTCAACTCAAGCACTGATACGACGTATTCTGGCAACTTCCTTGTCAATCTGATGAGTCCCCCGAGATTCACCAAATATGGCTCGGGTACGCTCACGCTCCAAGGCACCTCACAAGCAAGTCTCAATACGATCGCTCAAGGCAAAGTCATCCTCGCTCAAGCAGGCACATTCAACAACGATGTCCAAGTCAATGCAGGGGGCATCTTCGGAGGAACAGGAACAGTTATAGGCTCTGTTTCTAATGACGGCATTGTCAGTCCAGGCGCCTCGATTGGAACCCTAACTGTCGGCGTTTTTAACCAAGGAGCAGAAGGTACGCTCCAAATCGAAGTGGAGGATCTCGGCAATCACGATTTATTGATTTCACTCGGAAGCGCCACACTCAACGGCTTGCTCCAGGTCATCCCCTTTTCACCCACGACAAGCAGCGGCTATATTCCAAACAGCCAATACCTATTTCTCACTGCAGCAACGCCCGTCATAGGCCAATTCAATTCTTCCCAAGTCACTCAACCCTTCTTTTTGATCCGAATTCTCTACCAAGGACTCAACGTCCTCTTTGAGCTTGCCAATAACAATCCTGCAGCGCTTAGCGGCAACGCAGCCGCTGCAGCCAGCTGCTTTCTCACACAAGTCATCCAAGTCGGCAGCGACGCACAAACCGTCTACAACACCCTATTTCTCTTGAGCCAAGACCAGCTGGGGCCCGCTCTCAATCAAATGCAACCCGCCCTTTTCTCAAGTGCAACCTCGGTTCAACAGACAAGCGCCCTCCTCGTCCGTTCCACTTCATCGCGCCGAATGAATCAACGCCACACCCTCAACGCAATTCCCTGCTCCTCTTCCACAGATCCTGTGAACTTTTGGACACAAGGCATGGCCGAGTGGCAATCGCAACGGACTCAAGGCGAGCAATTCGGCTTTGACGCCCTCACAGGCGGCGGCGCGCTCGGCGTCGATCTATTTCCTGTAAGTTCGCTCTGTTTCGGAGCATTAGCAAGCTACACAACAACGAGCATTTCATGGAACAATCAGCACGGCCACTCCCGCGTGAACAGCTACTACGGAGGTCTATACAGCAGCTGGTGCACACCAAACTGGTTCCTCGATAACACCCTACTCATCGCCGGCAACTTCATCAACGCCACCCGCCACATTCACTTCACAACCATCGATCGACACGCCCGCCACAGCCACAGCGGCACCAGCGCACTGGCCAACCTCACCACCGGAGGCACATTCGACTTCGAATCCACCCGATGCATGCCCTACGTATCCTTCGACTATCTCTTCGTCCACGAAGGAGAATATTCCGAAGTTGGCGCCGCAAGTCTCAATCTCGAAGGCGCATCAAAAAACAGCCAGCTCTTCCAAAGCGAACTAGGCATTTCCGTCTCACACCGCTACACACAAGGAACCCACGCCTGGACGCCCACCGCCAAATTTGCCTACATCAACCAAACCCCCATCGGCACTCGACACTACGAATCAAGCTTCCAAAACCAATCCTGCGTAATCACAGCCAGCGGCTGGAATCTACACCGCAATCTCTTCGCCCCCAGCATCGAACTAGCCTACACTCTCCTCCCCACCGAATCATTCACCGCCTCCCTCCGCTATGACGCCCAAATAGCCCCCCGCTACATCTCCCAAAACGGAACCCTCTACCTCTCCTGGAAATTCTAAAAAAAAGAACTTGGAGGGTTTTGAACGAATCTGAGGGCGTTATTCAGGCTAAAATTCAAAGAGGAAAGATATCTGCGCAGGTTAAAATTACTTACAATACCAATCATATTCTCATTGAGCATGTGGACAATACTTATTTGAATTATCGGGTTAAAAAAGATCGAGAATATATTCATCGCCGCTATAACCTCTGGATCGGGAATTTGGAAAAAGATCTGACTGCAGAGTTTGGCTCCAATGTTCAAATCGCAAATTAGTTGAATTATGGTTAAAAATATTTTATTCCGTTATTTCGGCAAAAATAAATATGAAAATTGCATTCATCTCGGCTAAC
>CAYGHT010000179.1:0-3034 GCA_964349755.1 uncultured bacterium | reverse complement strand
GGCAATTATCGAGAAAGTTTTGAAATTTTTACAATCAAAAGTTCTGAATGGATCCAGGCCCAAAACCGCTGTGTAAAAGTGTAAAACAGCGTTCTTTTTATTCCAAAATTCGCTTACAATCCCCACTTTTAAGACACAAATCGTAGGAAGTTCATGAGTGAAGAAAAAAAGGCCAATATTCGTAATAGCACCGCTGAATTTTTGATCTTTACCGGCCAGTCTAAAGAAAATAGCATTGAAGTTCGCGTCGCCGAAGAATCGGTCTGGCTTACCCAAAAATTGATGGGAGTGCTATTTGAAGTCTCTGTCCCAACAATCAACGAACACTTAAACAACTTGTTCAGCCAAAATGAGATATCAAAATCGGCAACAATTCGGAATTTCCGAATAGTTCAAAAAGAGGGCGCTCGCGAAGTCGCTCGAAACATTGAGTTTTACAACCTCGAAGCCATCATTGCTGTCGGCTTTCGAGTCAATTCGCTCCGAGCCCGAGCCCGCGAGAACGCGCCGACCGGGGCTTTGTTTCAGAAGCTGAGATAATTTAGGTAGATACTGTTCTATAAAAAACCGGAAACCGCGGAGCATCTTCCGATCAACTTCGTGCAGCAAACGGAGCCCCTCCACACAATCGGCGCACAGGACACGGCTGAGATTGCTAGTCAACGGATGCCCTTGCTCCGTCGAAAGATAACTCAGGTTTTCCATCACGATGTCGGTCAACATAAGTCGGGCATCTTATAGACCCGTAATTTTTTTGCAAACTCGTTGATTTTTTAGGTACTCATTAGCCGGATGAACCCTTATTTTTCTGAGCTATCCCTTTTGACTAATCCAATCGGTAAGCTTTCTAGATTCGGTATCGAAATTGACACCAATGAGTGTAACGGAGCGTTTGTCGAGTTTGAATTGCGTGTGGTAAGCACGGCTCAGAATTTGGTCAAGCGCTTCTTGTGCGGTTTTATTCATTTTAAATTCGAAAACAAAGATGTCTGTATCTGTCTTTAGAAGCAAATCCATGCGGCCGCGACTAGTTGGCACTTCGGCACCCACCTTAAATCCAAGAACTTTGAGAAATAGATAGAGCAAGGAGTGATAATATCCTTCAGCATCTTTATGAATATAATGAGGGATAGAATCGAGAAAGATGTTAAACACGTCAAAGAATTTCTGAAAATTGTGGTGTTCTAGATGTTTTGCAAGTTGATAGTATATCCCTTGAATGTCAGAGGAAGAGCTCTTGGAGAAAATGGGTAAGAGGTGATTTAAAAATGATCTACGTACTTCTTCATTGGGGAAGTTGAGGAAATAAGTCTGAGTTTTTTCATCAAATTTTCGAATGGTTAAGTACCCCGTTTGATACAACAGAGTATGAATATCCATAGAAACTATATCATGCGTCCGTTCCAACTCTTGACCCGCTGGCATATCTTCTTCGAGATTGAGAAGGGGAAAGTTGCGCTTCTGCGCAAGCTTAATAGCCATAGTGGGGGTTCCGGTCTCAAACCAGTAATCTTTCAACACACCGGTTTTAAGAAAATTTAGAACGGAAATAGGGTTATAAACTTTAGGAGGTAAAGGAAATTGGGTAAACGAGTATCCGTTGTACCATGTTTTGAGCACAGTGAAAACTGCCTCCTCAGTTTCGCCTCTTTTTTTTGCCCAGTGCTTGACATTGGGGGTAAAGTACGTCCTGAGTTCTTTTTCTGTGAGCCCGAGAAGGTCAGCGCAGTCCTCTCGAAATGAGAGCAAGTTCAAATTGTTGAGGCCAGAAAATAAAGACACCTTCGTAAAGTGGCTCACCCCTGTCACAAATATGAAGCGCAGGTACCGTTCTTGGGCTTTCATATTAGCATAAAAATGATTCAAGAAATCGCGGTTCGCTTCTGCCATTTCAGGCTCATTGATGTGGCATACAATGGGATGATCGTACTCATCGACAAGAATAGCTACCGGCCCAAAGTGTCGGTATAGTTCTTCCAACAAAGCGTTAAATGTCGATTTTAAAAGTTCTCTTTCTATTCCCTCTATGCCGTATTGAGAACCAATCGCTTTTAGCGTGTCTATTAAAGACTTTGAGAGAATCTCCGGATTATCGGACGAAATTGCTGAAAAATCTAGCCGGATGATTGGGTAAGGATGCCAATCATAATCTGAGGAATCAATCCAAAGTCCAGAAAAAAGTTCCCGCTGTCCCTTAAATAAAGCTTCTAGCGTAGAAACGAGTAGTGATTTACCGAATCTTCGTGGGCGCGCTAAAAAACAACCGGGTTTCTCTTTGACGAGTTCGTATAAATAACGAGTTTTATCAACATAAACGTACCCGTCTTTAATTAAGTTGGGAAAATGTTGAATGCCAACTGGCGGTTTAGGAAGATTCATGAGAGCCAAGTCTAACAGATTTTGTCTTTTGCTTATACTCCCGACAGTTAAATAGGTGGCCCCTTGAGATTCAGGTTGAGGGTGATTTCCCCATCGTGGACATGAATATACGTGTGACTCTTACAAGGTAAGAGATAGTAGAAATCAGCATCCAAGCCCACTTCTCGAAAAACAAGTTCGAGTATTGCTGAAGTTGGGCCATAATCATAGCCAAGATGCACCCAAGTGGCAGGGCTACAGATTTTTTCGAGGCTGTGTAATAGTTCCCGCTCTAGAATGCTGATAAAAAGCGATATTTGGGGTGGGGTAGGAATTGGATGATAAAAGTCTCTTTTTTGAATCCACACGCCCTTGCGTTGTAGAGTTTCGCACAGATTCTCTTCATGCATTTCAGGGGCTAAGAAAGCGCCGTATAGCTTGCTGATTTCTGCGATAAGACAGAGACGATTTTTCGGCGTATCGGGGCAATGGATGACGTATATAGGTTCGCCCTCTCCAGCCAGGATGCCAGAGAAAGCGTTTTGCAGCATTTTCTGGATTTTTTCATGAGACCCTATGTTTTGCCCGCTCCCCTGCATGCAGAAGACTTCTGTTGTACAGAACAGAGAGAAAATGGGAAGCCAAATAAGGAGAAACGCCATGGTGACTTCTCTAG
>CAYGHT010000178.1:0-3042 GCA_964349755.1 uncultured bacterium | reverse complement strand
GTGCTCGATTTCGAAGGGGATCGCCAGCACGGCTTTAGACTGCTTCGGGCAATTAAAAATCGGTTCGGGGCCACCGATGAGATCGCCATCTTTCAGATGCTGGAAACGGGGCTTGTCGAAGTCGCGAACCCCTCGCAGGCGTTTTTACAAGAGCGGATGAAAGAAATCGCAGGTTCGGCCATTGTGCCCGGCGTCGAAGGCGCCCGCTCGTTTTTGCTCGAAATCCAAGCGCTCGTCACGGCGACTGCATTTCCTAGCCCATCGAGAAAATCGACTGGCCTAGATCAGAACCGGTTGGCTTTGCTCTTGGCAGTGCTAGAAAAGCGTCTTGGCTACCAACTGCATCATTGCGATGTATTTGTCGCGCTCGCCGGAGGATTGAAGATTGTAGAGCCCGCAATCGATCTTGGCATTTTGCTCGCAATTGCATCCTCATTTACCAATCGGGTGATCCCCTCCGACGTCATTGCTCTGGGAGAAGTGGGACTTGGCGGCGAGGTGCGCGGCGTCACCCGTTTGGAGACACGCCTGAAAGAAGCGATCCACATGGGGTTTAAAAAATGCATCCTCCCTCAGAAAAATTGCAAGGGCTTAAGCCCTTCGGTCCACGAGAAAATTCAGCTTGTGGGCGTCGATCTCGTCGATCAAGCGATTCAACAAGTATTTCAGTAGGCTCGCGAGGCTCACCCCTTGCGCGTGCGCAGGTGGAGGAAGTTCTTCTGGCGCTCCGCCACTACCATCCGACAAGTATACCTCGAGCGATCACAAATTGCGCTTTTGAAGGGGATTCCAGTGACCCAGCTGCAAAGGATCGGGGCGAGGTTGATATTTCTAATATCACGCCTCGCCCCGATCCTTCGCAGATGGGCCACTGCAACCCCTTCAAAAGCGCAATTTGTGACCGCTCGAGGTATAGCTTTGCCACCCAATGGATTGAGACCGCTGGGGATAAAGACAAACGCATTTCACTCAGAGAGCTTGGAGCTACGAATCTATTCACAAAAGAGCTCGATGAAGCCCTGATTCAAGGCCAAATTCGGCTTGCCATCCATTCGGCCAAAGATTTGCCAGAACCACTGGCAGAAGGACTCACCATTGCAGCTCTAACGCGGGGGCTCGATGCGCGCGATGCTCTGGTGCTGCGCCCGGGTACTGTGCTCCAGCCGGGCATGCGCATTGCGACGTCGAGCGAGCGGCGAGAGGAAGCCGTGCGCGCGCTTTGCCAGGGCGTCGTCTTCACCGATGTCCGCGGTACGATTGGCGAGCGTTTAGCGCTCCTAGATTCCGGCGTAGTCGATGGCGTTGTCATCGCCGAAGCGGCGCTGATCCGGCTTCAGCTCACGGCGCTGAACCGCATCTTGCTGCCAGGATCCACCGCGCAAGGACAGGGGAAGCTCGCCATCCTGTGCAAGGAAAGCGATGTTGCGATGCGGAAACTGCTCCGGTGTTTAGATTCGCGGCGGCGCGTGCTATACCTCGGGACAGATCCAGCGCGCTTTGCGTGTGAAGGGACGCTCGTCCATTATCCGGTGATTCAGACAACGCCCATTGAAGAGGCGTGTCAGCTCGCGCGTACTGTGTGGCCAAACGTCACCCATGTCGTGTTCACCAGCCCAAATGCAGTGAAGCATTGGGAAGAGCCGCTTTTAGATAAGACGGTGATCGCTATTGGCGAGGGGACTGCAGCGCGCTTGCGCAAAAGGGGCGTGGAGCCTCTTGTGGCCCCTTTTGCCACGCAAGAGGGGGTCATCGCACTCTTCAGCGCGCTCGATCTTTCTAAAGCATTTCTCCTCTGGCCACGCTCTTCGGGCGCCCGTCCATTGCTCGAGCGCTATTTGGAGCAAAACCAGATCCGTTTTCTGGCCGTCGATACGTATGTCACAACGCCACATGCGCCTGGCCCTTTGCCCGACTTAAACACCGTCGATGAAATTGTATTCACAAGCCCTTCGACGCTCGATGCATACCTCAAGGTTTTTGGCGCTTTACCAAGTGATAAAGTGCTGACGCCCATTGGACCAATAACAGCCGCTCATCTTGCAAAAATGTTTCAGTGCGCCGTATAGTCATCCTTCCATTTACAGCGATGACAAGGAGTGTTTCTCATGACCGCCAATGCCAAGCCCAGTTACCAACTTCCCGATTTACCCTACGATTACAGCGCTCTCGAGCCGGTAATTTCAGCTGAAATCATGAAGCTTCACCACGGAGCGCACCACAAGGCGTATGTGACCAATCTGAATATGGCATTGGAGAAATATCACGAGGCGGAAAGCAAGAACGATGTGGCGGCGATGATTGCGCTGCAGCAGGCGATCCGGTTCAATGGAGGCGGCCACATCAACCACAGCATTTTCTGGACGATTTTAGCGCCAGTTGCGCAAGGTGGCGGCGCTCCCAAGGGCGAACTTCTCAAGATGATCGATCGCGATTTTGGTTCATTCGATGTGCTCAAAGAGAAGCTCAATGCGGCGGCGACGGGGATCCAAGGTTCTGGCTGGGGCTGGTTGGGTTATAGTAAAAAATCCAAGCGACTGGAGGTCACGACCTGTGCAAACCAGGACCCTTTGAGCGCGCAAGATCTCGCCCCTTTAGTGGGTGTCGATGTGTGGGAACACGCTTATTATCTGCAATATAAGAACGTTCGTGCAGACTACGTGAAGGCGCTTTGGCAAATTTACAATTGGAAGCACATCGAAGAGCGCTTTGCTAAAGCAATTCTTTAGATTGCGATCTAAGGAGATTGTCTGATAAATTTGTTGGCCATTGAACTAACGAAAGAGAACTGATGGGTTTATTCTCGCGTAGTAAGCCAAAGATCAAGATCCAAACGACCAAGAAAGATGGCTTTAGCGGTTGGATTAAATGCTCCGGCTGCTCAGAGCTCATCCATGCGACCGAGTTGCAGCAAAGGCTCAACTGCTGCCCAAAGTGCAATTACCATTACCGATTGACTCTTGAGGCTCGTCTCGATTTACTCGCCGATGCGGGGACCTTTCAAGAGCTTTTTACCCACATCAAGCCGCTCGATCACCTTGAATT
>CAYGHT010000177.1:0-3075 GCA_964349755.1 uncultured bacterium | reverse complement strand
CTTCCATTGAGCGGGAAAGGCACCCCTCCAGGGAAGCGCCTGCCCAGTAGTTCCCCGCCAATCGAAGGCGAGGGAAGCTCTCTTTTGCCCTTTGCTCGAACTCCTTGAGTTTAAGGGCATGCCCCAGCTCGTACTGCGGGATGGAGGCATCTTTGATCAGAACGACGGCAGGCGGTGTGTGCACGCTTAAGTGGCGAGCCAGAGCATCGCGCGCGACAGCAATGGGATTTTCGCCTCGCACCATGGCGGTGAGTTTGGTTTGACCCGTCACAGGAAATAGCGCGCTATCCCAGACCATGCCGAGCAGCGCTTCGCGCTCCTGGCTAGGGACCAAGTAACCGTAGCCTCTGTGAGGAAATACGACGCCTCTGATCCCAAGATTCACAACAGTGAGTGGCGCGCTTCGCACCTCAAGCGGCGCGCCCACAAGCATCGCAGAGGTGCGCGCGGGGAGCGCGCCGATCACCCAATCGGCGGCGAACCATTCGCCACCGGCTACGACGCCATGATCGCGGAGCGCTTGCACGGGGGTTTGGAGCCGCACGTCGATCGGGAGTTTGGCAAATGCATCGATGAGTGTCTGGAGGCCGCCGCGGAGAGTGAAGAGGCCTTTTGGTTGATGTCGGTTACGCAAAAGTCCTTTCAGACACGAGCCATGGATTTGCTCCCATTCCCAGATTGTCGGGAACGCAGCGCGCGTCGAGAGCTTGCGCACATCGCCTGCGAAGACGCCAGTTGCTAGGGCGTCGAGAAACAGAGCCGTCGCCCGTTTGCCAAAACGGCGATGGCCGAAGGCCTCGAGCGATTCGTCTTCAGCAGCGCAGCGCGGCGCGGCGGCATCTCGGAGCATGGCTCCTAGCATCGTGGGCCAAAAGGAGCGCATCGAGCGGAGTTTGCCTCGGTGCCAGAGGAAGCGCGCAGTGGCATTTGGATCTGAGTATACGAGCTCATTTCCCAATTGGAGGGACTCGATCAGCTGGAGTAGCTGCGGCGAGCGGGCGGCTTGGAATGTGCGGGGCCCACGCTCAAAGCAAAATTCGTCGACGGTTGTAGTCTCTATGAGACCGCCGAGGCGATTATCGGCTTCGAATAGGGTGACATGGGCATGAGGAAACTTCGCCAAACAAAATTGCGCGGCGCTCAAACCCGAAATTCCTCCTCCGAGGATGGCGATTTTCACTTTCTTTGGACCAGAGGGTGGACGTCGTTTCGAAGGACATCGCCGTAGGCGTAGCCGAACTTTTTCAACGCGTCGCCTGCGGGGTCGCGCGGGTTGTGTACGTAGACGGCTTTTGGCCGCGCATAGGCGATCACATAGAGGCCAAAGGAGACGGGGGGCCATTGGAGCAGAAGTCCTGGACGCACGAGTAGAGCGCTTCCAGGTGTGCGGGGGAATGGGAGGAGGCCGAGCGGGGCCGATGCAGTTGGCAGATCTCCTGAGCAAAAGCGAAACAGAACGGCGCAGACGAGTCCTTGGATGCTGAAGAGATCGGTGAGTTTAGCGGGTTTTTCAAGCGTGAAACCGGGCTCCATCCACTGATCGAGCGCGAGATGGAGCGTCCCTTCGTCAACGGCTTGAAGGACGATGCTAGGCAGCTTTTGGGACAGGCCTAAGGTTTTGAATGCTGGAGAGACGCGCCACAGATCGCGCGAAGAGGTGCTCTGTTGAGCGATCGTTAAAAATTGCACGCATTCCTCGGGAGAGAGGAACTCCGCAAGCTCTAAAAAGCCGTTGTTCGAAAAGAAGCTGAGCTGCTGGGCGGTGAGGAGAGGTTTCATGAGCGCCTCGGGAATTTCACGTTTGTTGCATCCGCGAATGCAGATAAGCGGACAAATCCTTCTCCGGCGCTTCCAAAACCGCTGCCTGGGACCGAAAGGACGTGGGCGTTATGGAGCCACGAATCGAAGAGTTGCCACGAGCTCATTTGATTGGGCGCTTTGACCCAAAGATAAGGCGCGTCAAGACCGCCGAAGACGGTGTAGCCAAGGGCGCTGAGCTGCTTTCGGAGTTTCCCCGCTTGGCTTAAGTACCCATCGATTTGCGCGCGCGCCTCAAGACGCCCTGCGGCGGAGTAGACCGCCTCAGCGCCCCTTTGAATGGGGTAGGGAACGCCGCCAAATTTAGTCTCATGGCGCCGCTTCCAGAGTGCGTGGACAGAGTGCGTCTGCCTTCCTTCTACGACTTTCAAAGCATGGGGGACGACGGTGTAAGAGCACCGAAGACCGGTGAACCCGGCGGTCTTAGAAAAGCTCCGGATCTCGATTGCGACCTCAGAAGCGCCTGGGATTTCGTAGATGCTGCGCGGTGCATCGGGAGAGCGGATATAGGCCTCATAGGCACCATCGAACAGAATGATCGCGTGCACGCGCTTGGCGTATTGGACCCATTCGGTGAGCCGTTTGCGGTCGATGGCAGAGCCGGTTGGATTGTTGGGTGAGCAGAGGTAGATGACGTCGCAAGATTTTGTTGGGATCTCAGGAATGAATTGATTGCGCTCGGTGCACGGCAAATAGAGAACGCCACCATAGCCTCCCACTTTGAGTGCAGAGCGGGTACGGCCTGCCATCACGTTGGTGTCGATGTACACCGGATAAGTGGGATTCGGGACGGCGATGCGGCTCTCGAGGGCAAAGAGTTCTTGCAAATTTGCAAGGTCATTTTTAGCTCCATCCGAAATGAAAATCTCATCGGCCTTGATACCAAGTCCTGCATAGTCGTGGCTCTGGATCGCCTCCCGAAGGAATGGGTACCCCTGAGAGGGGCCATAGCCTTTGAACGTGGTTGGTTTTCCCATCTCTGCAGACGCTTTGCGCAGCGCCGTCACCACGCTGGGGATCAGCGGCCGGGTGATGTCGCCAATGCCGAGATTCACTACAGCGGCCTCTGGATGCTCCGCCTGGAAGGCGAGGAAGCGGCGCTGGATTTCTGGAAACAGATACCCACCCGCGAGTTTGGTGTAGTGGTGATTGAGCTTGACCATGCGAGAAGAATACGCAAGAGGAAGCAATTAAACATAGAGTAAATTAGTTCTTGGCGCTACACCTGGACTTTGGCCATTTGCCGAACTCGACTTC
>CAYGHT010000176.1:0-3079 GCA_964349755.1 uncultured bacterium | reverse complement strand
CCATTTGCCGCTGTATCCTGCGGCTTCTAGCTTGGCGCGTGTGGCGGGGGAGCCGAAGAAGAGGATTTCGACGGGTAGGGGGGCGCGACCCAGTGTGGGGACTTTCTTGGTTTCGTCGATGATTACGATCATTTCGCGCGCTGCGGCTGCGAGAATTTTCTCGCGTACGTGCGCGCCGCCGCCGCCTTTGATCATCCGTTTTTTTGGATCGATCTCATCGGCGCCGTCGACGGTGAGATCGATGCGCGGAGCGGCATTGATGTCGAGCATCGGAATTCCGAGGCGCTCTCCTAGAGCGCGTGAAGGGTGGGAGCTTGCAACTGCTTGGATGCGGAGTCCTTTTTGAACGCGCACGCTCAAGCTTTCGATGAAATGGCGAGCAGTCGAGCCGGTTCCAAGTCCGACGATCATTCCCGATTCGATGAGGCTTGCTGCGAAATGTCCCGCCGCTTTTTTTGCGTCTTCTTGCTGCATATGGATTTTGTTATAGCAGCTTAAATGAATTTGTCTTAAGTTTTATGATGTAACAACTGGAGTTTACGTGTGAATAAGGTAAGCGAAACGTCGCAACAGATCGCGTCAGTGAGCACAAGCGTCGACCGTGCTCGAAGAAAACTCGGAGCCAGAATTCAGGCGTTGACTGCACAGATGGATGCGGAAGCGTTGGCTGCTTCCAAGGCGAAAAATCAGCTGCAGTTGGATCGCCGAAGTGCAGAGCGCAAGGTGATTGCAAAAGAGACGTTTTCTCAGTTTGCAGATTGCAAGACGATCGAAAACGAAAGCGCGGCTCTGCGCAAAATCAGAGAAAAACTCAGCTGTGGTCGATGAGCCAAAAACTTGCGCACTCTAATTTCATCGAGTGCCTTCGCGAGCGGGGACTCGTCGATGCGCTCACGAGTCCTGAGTTGGTTGAAAAAGCAGCGCGCCCTTTAAAAGTCTACATTGGCTTTGATCCCACGGCAGAGAGTCTACATCTCGGGAACTTGGTCGGCATCATCGTCCTCGCTTGGGCCCAAAAATTCGGTCACACTCCGGTTGTGGTCCTTGGCGGTGCGACCGGCCGCATCGGCGATCCTTCGGGCAAGAGCGTCGAGCGTCCCTTGCTTGAAGACGAGATGCTGGAGCACAACGTGCGCTCTCTCCGAGTGTTTTTTGAGCGAATTTTTCCTGTAGGACCCAAACCGATGATCGTGAATAACAACGATTGGTTTGCTCGCGTTTCGTTCATTGAGTTTCTTCGCGATGTGGGCAAGCACTTCCGCGTGGGCCCTATGCTTGCGAAAGAAATGGTCCGCTCTCGCATCGATTCGGAAGAGGGGATTAGCTATACCGAATTTAGCTATCAGATTTTGCAAGGGTATGATTTTCACTATCTCGCAAAGCACCACGGAGTCACTGTACAGATGGGCGGAAGCGATCAGTGGGGCAACATCACGGCGGGCATCGAATTTCATCGCAAGCTCGGCGGCGATCCGATCTATGGCCTTACCTTTCCCTTGCTGACTCGCAGCGATGGCAAGAAGTTTGGTAAAACGGAGGGCGGCGCTGTGTGGCTATCTGCCGCAAAGCTGACTCCTTTCCAGTTCTATCAGTACCTTTTTTCCATCCCCGACGCAGATGTCATCCGTTTGCTCAAGATGCTGACCTTTGTTCCGCTTGCGGAGATCGATGCAATTGAGCGTGCGATGCAACAAAGCGGCTATCGAGCCAATGACGCCCAACGTCGTCTCGCGGAGGAAGTGACCCGATTTGTGCACGGCGAAGAAGGTCTTCAGGCAGCGCTTAAAGTTACAGAAGGCATTGGACAGGGCAGCGAGCGATTGAGTGGCGCTATGTTAGAAGAGCTTAAAAAAGACATGCCCCATGCTTCGCTCCAGCGGAGCGAGGCGCTCGGTCGCAAGTTGATCGATCTTGGAGTGCAGCTCGGAATGTTTTCCAGCAAAGGGGAGGGTGTTCGCATGATCCAAAATGGCGGCGTCTATCTCAACCGCGCGCGCATCGAAGATCCGACGTTGATTCTCGACGCCTCGCATCTGATCGAAGGGAAGTTCCTCTTGCTCAGCATCGGCAAGAAAAAACAGCTGTTAGTTACGTTCCATTGAAAAGGATTTGCAATTTAATCCTCGGTGGCTATTTTGAGCCAGAAACCACAAGGAATTTATTGAAATGCCTTGTTTAATTTCCGGAAGGGGGGAATAATGGATCAAAATGCACTTGATAAGGGGAATTTCAAGATGTCGACAATCACCAAGAAAAAACTCATTCAAACTATTTCTCAGGCGCGGGGCCTTCACCCAAACGACGTGCGAAATGTCATTCAAGCGTTTCTCGATGCAATGACCGATAGCTTAACCCAAGGCGATCGCCTGGAGTTTCGCGATTTTGGCGTCTTTGAAGTCGTTGAACGGAAGAAGAAAATTGGCCGTAACCCGAAAAATGCGTCGGTACCCATCATCATCCCAGCTCGCAAGGCCGTGAAATTCACACCCGGCAAGAAGATGCGCAAGCTCATTCAATAGGGCAATTAAGGCGAGTTTGTGCTAGAGCATTATCTCAAAGTTCGCGCCCTCTTCGCTTCGTCATTGCACGATGCGGCGGCGAAGAGTGCGATTCATTCGCTCTTTAAGTCTCCATTCACCCAGCGCTTTCCACTCACCCAGGCCCTTTCCTGCTGGAGCGCTTTTCTAGATGGGCACTCTCACCCTCCTCTGTTACTCGAGGGCCACGAGACATTGCCAGTCGCTTATCAATGCGAGCTTGTGCTCCTCTGGCTGGCACTTGCCAAACTAACGAACGACGACGCCCTTTTCAGCCGCGCAAAAGCGCTTGGGAGTGAGCTAACGCCTCTTGTCGATGAAGGATTGACAACGCTTTGGACTCCAGAAAACCAGATGGAAGAGACGCCGGTTTTGGAAACGTTTGCGAAGGCGATCGGGCGCACCATGGAGCCAAGTAGCCTCGAAAGGCCACCCTTCTTTGCGATGCTCGAAGCGCTTGACCTGTCGATGCAGGTGGTTCAAGGGTCTATACCTCGAGCGGTCACAAATTGCGCTTTTGAAGGGGATTCCAGTGACCCAGC
>CAYGHT010000175.1:2134-3091 GCA_964349755.1 uncultured bacterium | reverse complement strand
CTACGCCACCGCTCCCCCCTGCGCCGCCACTTGCGCTGCCGCCACCGCCGCCGCCACCATTTGCGGGGCCTGCTGCACCTGCCCCGCCAACACCACCGCCAAATCCACCACCGCCGCCGCCACCTGAAGTAGCGCCGGATGCACCTCCTGCACCTCCAGTCGCAGTGTTATTGACAAAAGCGACATTGTTGACTGTGACATTGGCTCCCTGATGGACATAGAGTCCACCGCCGCCGCCAGCGCCGCCGCCGCCCCCACAAAGTCCACTCCCTCCTACTCCACCTTTCGACACGCAATATTGGAGTTGGATGTTTTGAAGAGTCACTGTGCCCGAGGCGACCGTAAAGCCAGGATACGTGTGAGTCATCGTGCCCTGGCCTCCATCGACGATGATGGGACCGCCGCTGCCACCAGTAATTGTGACGTTTAAGTTAATCGCAGGAAGTGGCGATATAAGAACAATCGTTCTAGATCCACCGACGGTTGTACAATCGATTGTATCGCCAGCTGCTGCCGTCTGCATCGCAGCTCTGAGAGAGTTTTGGGGAGCTGGAATGGCATCTGTCGTGACGCTGACAGAGATGGTCGCTGCACAAAGTATTCCAGGCAATGAAACGAGAAGTAACTTACAAAAATGCAGATTGATCAAACGAGTATCCTTGAGCTGCACTCCTGGATACTAAAAAAAAAATCTTACGTCAATGCGCTCTTCACTATGAACTTAAAACGTCGCAATTGGGTGTAGAATGGAGTGTAGCTGGCTCTTTACAATGAGAAGCTTTTGTACAAGTTGCAGGCGAATTATATGTCCTCCTTTGAGGAGAATACAGCTTGAGGGGAGAGCACTGCGTGAGAGTTTGGAAGGCGGGGTTGAGTCCCATCAAGAACAGAAGTTCGTAAGTCGGAGGAATGCAGTCGTCTTCTTTATATCGGATCATCTGAGCAGCCGTTAGATGT
>CAYGHT010000175.1:0-2124 GCA_964349755.1 uncultured bacterium | reverse complement strand
AAACCGTTTGGGAAATTGCGACGGAAATTTCCCTTCTCTCTGAAAAGGCGCGTTAAGTTTTCCTGACCAATAAACCACTTTAAAACTTTCTTATCGCGAGAATAGCGATTCGCTGCGCGATGGACAAAATTGTTTCCACTTGAAGAATCTTTAAGGGAAAGGATTTCCTCATCAAGCGCGTTAATTTCTTCTAAAACACTCACGTTGTCCGCATCAATTGCCACATTGACGAGTTCTATAAAGAATCCTTCGTTAAACACGCCGCTCTCAACAATTTGAGATAACATATCGCGATTACAAGAATCGTTTTCAATAATTTTATTTATCAAAGACATAACAAGACGATTCACTTGATTGGCAGCAGCGAACGTACTGGGTAGATTCATCTTCTGCGATTGCTCAGCGATCAACCAGTAAGAAAAATACCCGCGAACAAAAAATTTGATGCAGCCAGAGAGGTATGCTTTAAACTGTTTTGAACAAGATTGCAACTTCACTACACCGCAAGGCCTTGTTAAAAAATCCATGGAATCTTTTTTTGATTTTGGTGTTCCTGCTAAAAAAGGAAAAATGCCCAGCGCCCAAATATGGTGTGGAAGCTCAAAGAGCTTAGACGGAAGCGCCCTTGCAGATGCAGAGCTAGAAGACTCTCTCTTTGCAGAAAAAGAGAGCCGTTTCCGCTTTATAACGTAACCATCTTCTCTATGAAGAGAATGACTTGCTTGCCTCTTCTGAATTTGAGGAAGAACTCGATGAGTCGTTGAAATAGCCATAAAACACCTTAAATTAACTAAAGTGCTAATGACTTTAAACAAAATCAGAAAAAACAGCAATTAAACAAATTGCTTAGGCTTATTAAAACAATATTGTTTTAACAAGTCAGGTGCTTTCTAAATCTTCCCTATTTTACTCTGTTTTTTCTCCTGTTTTTTCGCCTTCTTTTCTTTGGCTGTCATCATCGGCTTTTTCTTCTCATCTTTGCGGTGCTTGACTTGTTCTTTTGTCATAGAAATCTCCTTTTGAGTTTGTTTGAGTTCATAAGCTATTAGGAGGGTGCCTTACAGCTCTTTCCTACTTGCTCGATTTGCACGCAATTAGAACTTTTGAGTGGAAAAGACTCAAGAGAAAACTTACATTTGGAAGACTTACACTTTTCTTCAATATCCCAACGCCAGGAGTCTATGTCTATGAATCAGCCCGATGATGCGATGCTTACACCTACTGCCTTGCCATTCGAAGCGCTAAAGCGACACAACTCACAAGGAGTCGAATACTGGAGCGCTCGAGATCTTCAGCCCTGCTTGGGATATTCCCAATGGAGAGACTTCAAAAACGCAGTTAAAAAAGCCATAAAGTCTTGCAGACAATCAGGAAACAATGCTCAAAACCATTTTGCGGACGCGCTCAAAATGGTCAGCATAGGCAGTCAGACAGACAGGGGTCTCGAGGATTACCACCTTTCTCGCTTTGCCTGCTACCTCATCGCCCAAAACGGAGACCCTAGTTTCTAGAGCTAGAGATATTCTTTGGGCTTTCACTGGAAGAGATTTCTATCGCATGCTTGTAATTGAAAGAGGTTGGTCGTCGGATGAATATGAAAAATGGTTATCTGAGTTGTTAATTCAAGCTCTCTTAGCTAAATCAACGCCTTCACTCCTAAAATGAGGATTGCTTGATGTTTTTCTTGAAAAACCCTAATAATATTAGTGAAAGTAAAGAAAAAATGCAAGTACGCTTCCCTAAAACTTGATAATTTTCTTGATAAATACTAATAAAATTAGTGATAATAAAGAAAAAGGACAAGCTGCATGAAACTCGACTCCTTCTTTGCTCAATATCAAATATTTACGGTGGATGAGTTAACTGCTTGGCTGTCGAAGGAGTCTGCTCGTTCCATTAACTATTCGACCCTCCACAATTCTTTGGCTTATCACCAGAAACAAAGCCATATCCTTCGTATCCGTCGAGGCTTGTATTATTCTATTCCTAAGGGAGTGATTGCAAGCTCTTATCCTGTTGATCCTTTTTTGGTAACCAGTAAGATGGCAGAAGATGCGATATTGGGCTATCGAACAGCTCTTGACTTGCATGGGAAATTGCATAGTGCTTCTAGCAAATTTATCT
>CAYGHT010000174.1:0-3180 GCA_964349755.1 uncultured bacterium | reverse complement strand
AGAGAACACAGAGAAAAGAGGACAAACACGCGCGTTTCAGAGCCTCTGTGCTCTCTGGGTAAATACTGATCATGAGAACCTGAGGTGAAAATGGATTATGCAATAAAGCCGTTTTAACATGTTTTTCCAATCACTTTATAAAATAGATCGATTTGGCGATGGAGTTCTTTTTTTTCCCACCAGAATGCGTGTTCGGTCCACCCTTTTTTCTCATCGATCCGACCGGTTAGGAAATAGCTCGGGAGGGCGGTGGTTGGAGGGTAGGGCGTATCGAGTACTAAACTGAAATGGGACAGACCCATCTTCGTTCCTTGGGAAGCGTAGAGCCAGCAGCCGTAGGGGAAGTGGAGCGGAGAGGTCTCTTGGCAAAGCAGCGAAGAGGGGATTTTGGCGATCATCGCAGCGGCGTCTTTCCACTTGTGTTCGAGCAGTAGCGCCCACAGATCAAGCGCTTCGAAGAGCGGATTTCCTGGGGCTAGGAGTTTCCGTTTTTTTAACTCGGTGAGCAGTTTGCGCACCAGTGCATACTCTCCTTTTTTGAGCGCTTGGGTGGAGAAAAAGACGATGGCGCGCGTCTCTTTTTCGAAGAAGAGGGAGTCGGCTGCGCGGAGCGCTTCTTTCGCGCTCATCTCAAAGGAGCCTTGCGCCGCAAGCAAAGCGATCCGGAGGGAGCGCTGTTTGGTGGGCGAGAGGGTATCTTGAGAGAGCTCTTGGAGCGTTGTCTCTACTTCTGCGGCGGCTTCGAGCTCGAGTAGGCAATAGAGCGCATTGGACAGGGAAACTTCGTCCGATGCGATTTGGGGCATCATCTCGACTAAGATCGGCACTTTAGCAAGCCAAAATGCGAGAAGAATTGCGGTCTCTACGAGTGGATCTTTTGGCTTTTGCTCAATGAACCAGAGCGTCTCCCAGTTTTCTTTCAGGCTTTTCAAAAGGCCGCGCGTATCGGGATTTTGCAACAGATCGGGGATGTGCCGAATGGCAAGCAAAATGATTCGGTAGGCAGCCTCGCGGCATTCAAGCGAGCTTTCGTGCATCCGGTAGACGATGTGCTCTTTTAAAATGGGAAGCAGGGGATGATGAGGGAATTTTCTCAGCGCTAGTTCCAAACATTTGGCTTCCTCTTCGACATCGTCAGTTGCTGCGTACACGAGCGATTTGCCTAAATATTCAAGGGGCGCTCCTGGAGTTCGGTAGAGTTTTTCGAATTCTTTGAGCGCGGCTGGATACAGAGTGTTGTCACCGACGGCCTTCGCTTTTTCAAGCAGCGTGAGCCCTGCGCGAAATAACGCTTCGCGCCCCTCCATTCGGCCTGGAAAACACTGTCCAATGCGCCGATATTCTTGGAGCGCGACGTCGAACAGTCGGTGACTTAAGAACGCATTGGGAACCGCCAAGCATCCAATGGTGGCGTTGTTGCTGCTGTCGAAAACTTGGAATTGAGTGATTTCGAAACGGTCGTCTTTTGCCAAGAGCCCGACGTGCTTGCCAGGGAGTGGCAAATGGCTTGCGAAGCTGAGGTTCAGCGCGCCATCTAAGTAGAACCGGACGTGGTCGTCGATTTTTTCGATGCGGAGGTGGTGCGTCCGTTTAGGAGATAAAAACACGTCGGTGGATTCGAGCACCTGGACATTGTTGCGAAACAGCTGACACGAGGGGTGGCTCTCGGTCCCAATCCAGAGGCAGTAGCCCTCTTCTAGACTCCCTCGCTCTCCGGCTGAAGGGACATTGAGAAGGACGCCAATTCCTTCGCTTTTTTGGTGCACTTTCACCTCGATCTCCAGATACAGATTGTCGGCAAACGACGCATTGGATACAGAGAGTGCGGCCCATTGCGTCACATCGAAATTGCGCGTGATGGCCAAATTTTTTGCGAGCAAGACGTTTTCTTGGAATTGCCAATCGCTCTTTTCTTTCAAGCGAAGCTCTGCGGCAAACATCCATTCGGGACGCCCTTCGATGTAATTTTTAAGCTCGCCGATCAGCTGTTCGACGCTTTGGAACCGGTCGGTCGGATCTTTCATCAAGCAGCGATTGCAAATCGCCGCCAATTGCCTGGGGATCTCGCGATAAGGAGCCACTTCGCTCGGATCGATCATCTGCTCATTGTCGACCCGCTTGCGGAATGTCGCGATGGTCTTGCGTTGAAACGGCAGCTGCAACGTCAGCAATTGGTAGAGAATGACGCCCATCGCATACAGATCGGTCTGGACTGACGACGATTGTCCTTTGAGACGCTCTGGCGCCATGTAAGCAAGGGTTCCCGTGATCTTCCCGGGCCGCGTCAAATCTTCCGTGCTCTCTTTCACTCCCATCTCCGGCAGCGAAGCGTCGCTCTCCAGCCGGTCGATGAAATCGGCAATGCCCCAATCCAAGATCATCACCTCGCCGTACTTTCCGACAATGATGTTTTCCGGCTTGAGATCGCGATGCAAAATGCCTTTGGCATGCGTGTACGCAATCGCCTCGCACACCTGCAGGAAAATGCGGGCGAGCGCCGGAATCGACCCCCCAATTGCGTGGATGTGTGCATTCGTTTGATTGTTCTCTCGAGCTAGGCGCAAAATTTGCCGAAGCGTCTCCCCCTCGACATAGGGCATCGTGTAGTAAATGTCGGGAGGATGGGTTTGAATTTCGAGGATCGGGATGATCGACGGATGGGCAAGAGCGCTCGCAACCCGCGCTTCGCGAAGAAAGCGACTCCGAATCGTCGCATTGTCCCTGAGCTCCGAGCGGATGCGCTTGAGCGCCACATTGCGTCCGCACACCGGATCGTGCGCTAAGAATACTTCACCCATCCCTCCGCGTCCCAAGCTGCTGATTATTTTGTAGGGGCCAATGGAGGAGGGGAGGGGAGGAGGAGTTGGAGAAATAGGCGGTTTTGGCTGGTTCACGACAGTAGTTTTCCCAGAAATAGAGCAAAAATGCAAACAAATTAGTAACTGTTCAGGTGGGTGGCTCTGAGCACAAGTTTTTGAACCACAGAGAACACAGAGCGCACAGAGGCCGCGAAACGCGGCGAAAAACACGCGTTTCCTTGGCTTTTATCGTGCTTCATGACTTCTCTAACGAGCTCTGTGTCCTCTGTGGTTCAGCAATTTGCAGTTTTCTCTTCCCCACCTGAATACTGGAGTTTGGACTAATTCGCCCTCAACCGCGCAGTATTCACACAGCGCGCTC
>CAYGHT010000173.1:0-3227 GCA_964349755.1 uncultured bacterium | reverse complement strand
ACCTTGTGCCAAAATCGAGCGTAGAGCAAATGGAGCACCGCGTGTTCGACGCCGCCCACGTAGAGATCGACGGGCAGCCAATAGCGCTCAGCTTCGTGGCTCCAAGCGGCGTGGGTGTTCGTCGGATCTGCAAAACGGAGATAATACCAACAAGAGCCCGCCCACTGCGGCATCGTGTTCGTCTCTCGGAGCGCTTTGCGTCCCGTCTTGGGATCGACGATCTCGACCCAATCTTGCATTTTTGCAAGTGGACTTTGTCCCGATCCGGTCGGGCGAAAATCGTCCAGCATGGGCGGCGTGAGTGGAAGCTCGTCTTGTGCGAGGGCGCGCATGGTGCCGTCTGGAAAATGGAGAATCGGGATGGGCTCACCCCAGTATCGTTGGCGTGAAAAAAGCCAGTCGCGGAGCTTATATTGCACCGTCCGTTGTCCACGAGAATTCGTTTCAAGCCAGGAAATCATGTGCTCTTTTGCTTGGAGCGTTTGATGGCCATTGAGAAAGTCGCTGTGAATGACAGTGCCCTCCCCTGTCCAGCAAAGACGTCCTGCGATGATGTCAGCTCGCTCTGTTTCTGAAACGCCCATCGGATCGTAGACCGAGACGATGGGCAGTTTGTAGATGTTTGCAAAGCCAAAATCGCGCTCATCGTGCGCGGGCACCGCCATAACGGCGCCACTTCCATAGCCCATGAGGACGTAATCGGCAATCCAGATGGGAATTGCCTTCCCTGTGATCGGATGGGTCGCAAAACTTCCCGTCCAAACCCCGGTTTTTTCTTGTGCCAAATCGGTCCGCTCGAGATCGTTTTTTTCGGCGGTTTTTTGCTTGTATTCTTGGATCTCGCTTCGTTGATCCAAGGTGGTGATCGAATCGACCAGTGGATGATCCGGAGCGAGCACCAGATACGTCACGCCAAAGAGCGTATCAGGACGCGTCGTGAACACAGTGATCGGAGTGTGCGCGCTCGATTCGACAAACGTGATGAGGGCGCCCTCACTTCGACCAATCCAGTTTGCTTGGAGTTTTTTAATGTGCTCTGGCCAATCGAGTAGATCTAGATCGGCGAGCAACCGATCCGCATACGCGGTGATCTTCAAAATCCATTGTTTGAGCGGCCGCCGTTCAACCGGATAGCCCCCTTCCTTCGCCCGCCCATTCTCCACTTCTTCATTCGCAAGGACAGTGCCCAAAGCGGGACAAAAGTTGACGTTCATTTCTGCTTCGTAAGCAAGACCTAGCTCGAACAACTTGGTGAAAATCCATTGCGTCCACTTGTAGTAGGAAGGGTCTGAGGTCGCAATTTCTCGGTCCCAATCATAGCTAAATCCGAGCGATTCGAGTTGGCGCCGATACGTCGCGATGTTGTGCTGCGTCGTGACGGAAGGATGGGTCCCCGTTCGGATCGCGTACTGCTCTGCCGGCAAGCCAAAACTATCCCACCCCATCGGATGAAGAACGTTAAAGCCCCGCTGGCGCTTATAGCGCGCGAGAATGTCGGTTCCCGTGTACCCAGTGACATGGCCCACGTGCAAGCCCGCCCCTGACGGATAGGGAAACATGTCGAGGATGTAGTATTTGGGCTTTGTGGGGTCGAGCACTGCTTTGAAAAGCTTCTGGTCCTTCCAGATTTTCTGCCATTTCTTCTCGATGGCGCGCGGATCGTATTTTGGGGTCATGGGTGGCGGCCATCATAGCGAAAGAAGAGAATTTGGCGCTAGCGGTGAATGCGTGTGACCCAGCGGCCAGTGGCATCAAAACCGCCGACTTGAAGGCCCCGTTGCTCCCAGGTTCGCGAGCCAAGAAACGTTCGAGTAAAGCCTACAACCGCTTCGAGATAGCCGCGCAGAAGCGGACCTGCGGTTGTACGCACGAGTTCCGTTAAGGCGTTCCGTTTGCCAAGATGGCGGCGTTGCACCCTTCGGTTTAAATCCATTGGCTTGTAAGGCAAGATTGCGAATTCCTTACCTTCTCGAAACGGGCTGTTCGGTTGATTCGTGCTGTTCGCTTTGCCAGGAACAACGACGTGGCGATTCGCACTCACGCTTGGATGTAGTTTACATGAGCAGTAATCGAGCTCCACATGATCTGGAGCATTGAATCCGAGATGCATCTCGCCAAGAGTGCTAAAATTATCTCCGATCACCTCGCGAACCACAATTCCTCGCCGCTCGTCAGGACTCGCAGCAGCATTTGTGTTGAAGGCGTTCACTTCGCGCTCCGTAATCCCAGGTCCGTTGAAGAAATAACCCAACAGAACATTCGGATCTCGCACCATTTGCTTTTGCGCAAGCGTTGAACCCAGGCTGTGTCCAGCGACAATTCTGACTGGAGGCAAGAGGTCGCGCGCCTTTTCAAACTCTGCTTCGTAAGCAACGCCCGATTGAAACGCGGTGTGGCCAAGCTCGGGCTCCAGGTCGGTCAACATTGCGCCAGCGGAGTCGACCTCGCTACTTCGAACGCTTGTTCCTCTAAAAAACCGAATGGGTTGCAAATCGGCATCTTTCGTTGCGGGAACAAAAATGTAGCTGACCATGCCTTTGCCCGTGATGAGCTTGGCTGCGACGCGGTAAAATTGAGAGGCGCCATCGCTTCGTCGCGGTGCGGAGATGAGCATTCCCACCTCGGGTTCGCGCTTGATGACGCGGATCGCCATGTCCTGGACGAACACTTCAAACGAGTCGTTTGGCAACGATTCGCAAAGTGTGAGACGCTCGCGATCGGCCAAGAAGGGAGAATAGCTCATCGTCTTTTCTGTCGGACCTCCAGAAATCTTTCCTACGATGCCAGGGACTTCGTGGCTTGTGGTGAATGGCGTTGCGAGAATATCGCGCACATAGCTAAAAAGCTCTGCACTGAGCGATTCGGAATTTTGCACATTCTTCAAAATCTCCCGAAGTTCTAGGGGAGCAAATTTGGGCCAAGGCTGATCGCTCTTGGCCAGCTCAATGAACGCCTCCATGTCTTCTACCTGAACATCGCGGATTCCCGTCATGATTTTTGCGATGGTGCGTGTCGTGAGACTGCTTCCGGTCAGTGAAATTTGGTAGCGCTTGTAAATTCGCTCGGCCCGCTTGTCTCCAATCGCGCCTTCGAGTTGTTGCTTGAACACGCGCGTTGCGCGCGCGTCGCTCCTAGGCGCAGTCTGAAATGTCAGCGCGCCATCAGAACTCATTAACGTGAGGGCATGTCCTGAGCCTTTGATGTTCAATGTCATGCTAGTATTATAC
>CAYGHT010000172.1:0-3246 GCA_964349755.1 uncultured bacterium | reverse complement strand
AGCGAGTTGAAAGCACTTCCGCTATTTGAATTGCAATCCTTCTTGCTGTCGGATGGACAAAGCGGGTTGCACGAAGTTCTACAAGGTATGTGAGGGCATGCAGATTACCAGTCAGACGATTAGGAAGTTTGTAGCCCATCGGAATATAGTACTGCTCAATCGCGACTGACACTGAAAGACTTTCGATGGCAATCTTTTGTTCGGCGAGTAATTGTTTAGCTTCCTTTCTCAAATCACTTGTAAGTTCTCCAAGATACCACTCTCCAAAACCATGCTCCATGGTGACCAGGGGCATTCTTTGAACAACGGGACGTTGTCTTTGAAGGTCTCGGAAAGACCCGAAATCAAGCAGATAACGAAACCGCATTGTACCGACTTCGGCTATGTGTTTAGGTAGCTCTGTTTTTGGTGGACGACTGGACATCATTTCACGGTATTCCTTGAGAATAGAGCGATCAAAGTCATCCCGCTCAACTTCAAATTCGGGGCATTCTCTGTCGGAATAAAGATAAGCGTTGCTCATCATGAAGCGGTTGTAATTTTCTGTTTCAGCTTGTCGCTTGGCTTGTTCAAATGAGTTTGGATATGCACCGCTCACTACGCATTCAATAGCCTCTGCCACTTCTCGAACTTCCGGAAGTGGATGATGACGCAATACCAGAAGCTTGTCAGCCACTTGGCGCAGATTGGAATGCCATGCCAGATTTGTCGAAGCACCCGAGGGAAGAAATCCACGCATAATATCAAAAGCTCGCGCACCGATAGCTTTTTCGTAAACCCCTTCCTTTTCTTCTTCTGTCTTTGGAAACCTATCTTTGAGTGCGGGGATCATCAGCTGGATTCCTCGAAGATAGAAATCTCTCCATTTCTCCAAAATGAAACTTGAGTATGTACTTCCGATTGGATCAACAAAAGCTTGTGTTGCGAAGTCGATATATCGCGTCGAGGCTTCTTGTCCCGAGTATAGTGGCCAATCTTGAATTGCTTTAGCTACCAACATTGATACACCTTCGATAAAAATCGTACAAGTGCCACAGTCGCCAATTGATTTATGTCCGTAGCCTACATAATAGGTAGACATAAATTTGTCCGAACCTTTTAGGTTTAAGATTTCCAAATGTGAATCAATGCCTCCAATAGATCTTGAGTGCAGTGCTTGAAGCATTGCTTCTGATTCGGGACCGATAATGGCGCCTGTATTGAGAACAACAATTTTTGCCCCGTTTTGGAGCTTGATTGTGGGGTGAACTAACGTACTGACTTCAGACATTTTCTCTCCTTTCAAAGAACTATTTCAGCCATCTGGATGAAATCTTCTCTGATACTAGCTTATTTTTGGGATTTGGCAATTCTTTACAAAATCAGGTTTGAAGGATAATCTTTCGTAAGATTAGAACATCGAAAGGAGAATGCATGTCTGGAAAAGGTACTTTGCCTGATCACGAGATTGTCAAACTGATAGAAGCCGGGATGTTGCCTGGAGCGGATCCTGAAAGTGCGGAAGCGGCTTCTCTTGATCTGCGTATTTCTTCAGAGATATACCGGGTAGAAGGAACTTTCTTGCCGCAGAATGGGGAGACTGTTAGAGAAGCTATGAAAAAAGTTTGTCCAACACCTCACCCAATTGGGACAGTAATGGAAGTTGGCGTTGTTTACATTGCTAAACTTAAAGAAGAATCCGGCCTGCGGTCTAGTGTATATGGATATACAAATCCAAAATCTACGTCGGGCAGGCTGCGGGTACACGTTCGACTTCTTGTTGATGGTGTGTCTCGCTATGATTCACTACCTCGAAATGATGGCAATAGGGAGCTTTGGGTTTCTATAATTCCTCAAGCCATGCCTGTGATTATGTCCGAGGGTGAGAAATTAAACCAGCTTCGTCTTTTTACAGAAGACACCAGGTTTGACGAATTCAATCTTGAAGTTTCAATGGCTAGACACTCCCTTCTGTTTGATCGAGATGGAAAAGAAATAAAGTACAGAGATATCAAAGTTTCTGATGAGGATGGCTCGGTACTTTTAACACTGGATCTTTCTTTGGTTGAAGTTGGATGGGAAAGTTTTGGTTCAGCTCGAGTTCTAGACATGAATAAGCGCGATCACTATTCTCCACTAGGTTTTTTTGAGCCTCTAGTTGCCAAGTATGAATCCATTAAACTTCGCAAGGGTGGATTTTATATACTTCAGTCTCTTGAATATGTGAGAGTGCCTCCTGAGCTTGCCTGCGAAATGGTTCCGATGGATGAGAGATCAGGTGATTTCCGTTCGCATGAAGCCGGGTTCATTGATCCTGGCTGGGGGTGGAACGAAGATGGTTCGATTCTTGGGAGACCTCTAACCCTTGAGCTCATTCCGTTCGAGGATCTCATTTTCAGGCATGGTCAAGCGGTTGCAAAAATTCGCTTTGAAGAAATGCGATCTCGACCCCTTTCAATTTATCTAGATAAAAAGAAAGGCGTTACCAATTATGGTGGCCAGCAAGCCCCGTGGCTGTCAAAACATTTCAAGCAAAGTTGTCAGATACCCGCAAAACTTAAGAGGTCGTGATTTATCACGGCCTCTTTTCTTTTTGATTTTCTGTGATAACTTTGGTGTAGATCCAAGGATTTTTAGAAGGAGGCGTAAATGCGACAAGGCAAATTGATTGCTCTTTATGGAATCAATAATCTTGGAAAAACTACTCAAGCTAAGAGGTTGGTAGCCCGCATCCAGGAGGAGGGGCCACGACAGCACAATCAAGTTTTAAGGATGAAATTTCCGCTTTATGAGCATGAGCCGACAGGCCCAATCATCAATTCATATTTGCGCGAAGGTAATCCATTTGAATTAGATGCTACAGGATTTCAGATTGTTCAGTGTGCTAACCGTCTCCATTTCGATCCAAGTATGAAGGTAGCCATGGAGATGGGCATCTGGGTTGTTGCTGAAGATTATCGCGGGACAGGTTTAGCTTGGGGAATCGGCAAGGGTGTTAACAGAGTCTTGCTTGAAACACTCAATGCTTCTCTTGTTCCTGAAGATTTGGCAATTCTCATGGATGGTGAGAGATTTAGAGATGCCATTGAGGGCGGACACAGACATGAACAGGATGATGATTTGACCAAAAAAGTTCGAGCTGTACATTTAGAGCTTGCGAGTCAGAATGGCTGGATTGTCGTCAACACTAACCGTCCTGAAGAAGTCGTACACGAAGAAATCTGGAGCATTGTTTCGTCTAAGTTCCTCAAAGAGGCCGTCATATGA
>CAYGHT010000171.1:0-3316 GCA_964349755.1 uncultured bacterium | reverse complement strand
CTGCGAGTTTTGCGCGGGTGCTTTCGAGGAGTTTTTCTGCTTTTTCGAGTTCTTTGTGGAGCCGCTCTTTTTCTTTTGTTTTTAGCGATTCGGGGATGGGGATGGTGAGTTTGAGCTCGCCGACGATTGTGCTGGCGCCAAGGCCTGCTCCACTTTCGCTGGTGGCGTAAGTGATGTGGCTGGTGGGTGTCAGGCTGAGCAGGATGGCTTCGTGTTCTTGGAGCATTTTTGAAGCGTGCTTGGGGCCCGTTACTTTGAGTTCGGTTTTTTCTTGGGGTGGCATCTGCATTTCAGCGCGGAGGTTGCGCACGGCGCGTACAAGGGCGTTCATCGCTTCAAAGGTGGCTTCTACGCGCTCGTCGATGTCGCTTGCTCTTATGGCGGTTGGGAAGGGGGCGACGATGCAGCCAGCGGCGTGTAACGCGCTCACGGTTTCTTGCGTGTATGGATCGGCGCTTTTGTTTTGAGGGGTTTTTCCAAAGCGCTCTTTTAGAATGGAGAAAATCTCTTCTGTGATGAAGGGGGCGATGGGGTGCATGAGGCGGACGGCGTTGCTGAGGACGATGGTGAGTAAAATCTGTTTGTTTCGCTTCTCAGCTTCGGAGCCCCGCTTGCCGAAGAGCGTCGGTTTTGCGAGCTCGACGAAGATGGCGCAAAAGTCGTTCCAGAAAAACTCGTAAGAGCGGATGGCTGCGCGATCGAATGTGTATTCGGTGAGCGCGCGGGATACATCGACGATGGCGCGGCTGAGCGTGGACAAGATCCAGCGATCCTCGAGTAAGAGGAGCGATTCGTCGAGGCCTTTTGCTAATTCTTCGGGAGTCAATGTTTCGAGGTTGAGGAAGACGAATCTGGCTCCGTTCCACACTTTGTTGGCAAAGTTTTTGAACTCTTCGAAGCGTCTTAAGTCGAGATCGATTTGGCGCGCTTCGGTGACGCTGGAGGTGAGGGCGATTCGGAGCGCATCGGTGCCGTATTCGTCGATGATTTCGATGGGGTCGATGACGTTGCCTTTTGATTTGGACATTTTTTCCCATTTGCTCTCGACGCCGGATGGGAGGGGCTCGCCGAGATCGTAGGCTTTTTTCTCTTGCGCGCTGGCATAGACGACGGAGCCGTCGGGGTGTTTGCGGAAATAGGATTTGCCGTAGATGAGGCCGTGCAAAAAGACGTCTCGAAAGGGAACGTCGTTCATGACGTATTCGCCCATGAGGATCATGCGGGCAACCCAGAAGAACAAGATGTCGTGGCCGGTGATGAGCGTGGAGGTGGGGTAGAATTTTGCGAGGTCTGCGGTTTTATCGGGCCAGCCAAAGACGCTGAAGGGCCAGAGGGCAGAAGAAAACCAGGTGTCGAGGACGTCGGGGTCTTGGGTGAAGCGGCCCGGGTCCATGAGCACTTCGGGAGGGGGCTCTTCGCCGTCGTGACAGAGGATCCGCTCTGGATGGAGCTTGTCGTACCAGATGGGGATCCGATGGCCCCACCAGAGTTGGCGAGAGATGCACCAGTCGCGCAAGTTTTCGATCCAATGGGCGTAGGTGTGCTCCCAGTGAGGCGGGATCAGTTTGACGCGGGAAGTTTGCACGGCGCTGAGGAGTTTGTCTTTGAAGTGGCTCATCCGGACGAACCACTGCTTGGACAAGTACGGTTGGATGACGGCTTTTGAGCGGTACGATACGCCGACGCGGAGGGTGTGGGGCTCTGTTTTCACGAGAAAGCCGAGCTCTTTGAGTCGAAGGACGACGGCTTTGCGCGCTTCGTCTACGGAGAGCCCTGCGAAGGGGCCGGTTTGGTCATTGAGGCGCGCGTCGGGCGTTAAGATGTTGAGCAGGGGGAGTCCGCAGCGGCGCGCGGCTTCGAAATCGTTGAAGTCGTGTGCGGGGGTGAGTTTTACGGCGCCGGTTCCAAATGCGGGATCGACAAAGGGATCGGCGACGATGGGGATGAGCCGCTCTGTGAGGGGGAGCTTCACTTGTTTGCCTACAAGGGCTTTGTAGCGCGCATCGCTTGGGTGGACGGCGACGCCGGTGTCGCCGAGCATGGTCTCGGGGCGAGTGGTTGCGACGACGAGCTCTCCCGTGCCGTCAGCGAGTGGGTAGCGGATGTGCCAGAGGAATCCCGCTTGGGGCTCGTGCTCGACTTCGTCGTCGGACAATGCTGTGCCGCTCACTGGATCCCAGTTGACCAGATAATCGCCACGGTAGATGAGCCCATCTTCGTACATTTTCTTGAACGTGGAGCGGACTGCGCGCGAGAGCATCGGATCCATGGTGAAGCGAAGGCGAGACCAGTCGCAAGAGCAGCCGAGTTTTTTGATCTGGTGGAGGATTTTGTTCTGGCTTTCTTCTTTGCAGCTCCACACGTGCTGAAGGAATTCATCGCGCTCAAAGTCGCTGCGCCGTTTTCCTGTTTCGCGCAGGAGCTTGCGCTCGACGACGGTTTGTGTGGCAATGCCGGCGTGGTCGGTTCCTGGGACCCACAATACCTCAAATCCTTGCATCCGTTTCCAGCGGATCAAGATGTCTTGGAGCGTATCGACCAGCGCATGACCCATGTGGAGGACGCCCGTTACATTGGGCGGTGGAATCACAATGCAGTAGGGAGGTTTGGTCGAATGGGGGTTGGCCTTTAGAAATGGGTCCCAAAATGTCGACCATTTGTCTTCGACGAGTTTTGGATCGTACGATTTGGGGAGCGGGGAGTGGGTCATCTGAGACTCCGATAGCCGAGCGCGGTGATTAAAAGTCCATCGACGCGTCCGCCTGCAGCAATTTCAGCGCGGAGCTCTTGTTCTGTTTTGAGCTCGATGTGGATGTACTCGAAGGCGTCGAGCGACTGCGCCGCCTTTGGATACGCATTTTTAGCGCGCACGAAGTGGATTCGCTGGTTGCAAAGGCCGGGGAATGGGTAGGACAGTCCCAGATGCTCCATCTCTAAAGATGAATAGCCGGTCTCCTCTTCGAATTCGCGCAGAGCCCCAACAAGGGGGTCTTCGCCTGGTTCGAGTCGTCCGCCCGGACAGCCCAGCAGGTAGTCGCCAATCGGGTGGCGATACTCGCGGTTCAAGACGAACTTGCCGTCTTTCGTCTCTGCGAGGATGACCGCTGCGTCGGTGGGCAAAATGAAGTGGGTGTACTCGCGCTGTTTTCCATCGAGGCGCTCGAGTAGGTCTTGGCGCACGTCCAGATAGCCGCTGTAGATGGTTTTGCTTCGCAAGATTTTTGGCTTTAGCATGTTTTGTTGCATCATTCAGCACACCTTCAAACCGTTGATGATAAAAAGATTATAACCACAGAGGGCACAGAGAACACAGAGA
>CAYGHT010000170.1:1275-3335 GCA_964349755.1 uncultured bacterium | reverse complement strand
CGTATGAGCATCCGCTAAAACAAGCGCTCGGCTCTGCCACCGGTGTGCTTCTTGCAAGCGGTGTCATGGTGACGCTCCACGCCGCGTTTGGCTCCTTGATTCCCTCCATCTGGACGTTACTACTCGCAGCAAGCCTTTCCGTCGGCATCGCAGCTGCAATTGTCGCCAAGCTCGAAAAGAATCGAGCCACACCTGCGGTTGTCTGGAATGTGGCCATCGCCGCACTGAGCATTGGCTGTGCACATTTCTTCAGCCAATTGTTGTTATGAAAGAGCCTTACGTCTTCGACGAATTTTTCTCTTCAGGGCGCGATGAAAGCGTCAGTCCATTCCTCACGAAGGATTCAAGGAACTGGAGCCGAGGCCTTCCCTTAAAGAGCTCGCTCGGAGCGGCGATACTGCTGGGGATTGCCTTCGCTCTCTCCTTTGTGAACGAGCCGCTTTCGCACCTGTTCCTCGCCTGTGTCTATGTCCTCGCAGGATCTCCTGCGCTCATCGCCACCTGCAACGATCTCAAAAATCTCGAAATCAACATCGACGTCTTAATGACCCTCGCGGCTTTTCTCGCTGTCGCAATCGGAAGTGGGATGGAAGGGGCGCTTCTCCTTGTTCTATTTGATTTATCTCACGGCCTTGAGGAAAACGTGTCACACAAGGCCCGCTCTGCGCTGCACAACCTCAACAACCTCGCGCCCAAATCCGCCCATGTGATTGCCGAAGAGGGCGCCGTCTACGACAAAGCGGTCCGCGACATCGAAGTGGGGACGCGCCTGCTCATCAAACAAGGGGAAATTGCGCCGCTTGACGGCCATGTCGTCGAAGGCGTCTCTTCGGTCAATTTGGTCCATTTGACCGGAGAAAGCCTCCCTCAGCGCGTGCAGGTGGGCGACTCTGTGGCCGCAGGAGCGCGCAATTTAGAAGCAGCTCTCGTCTTGCAGGTCACTCGGATCGGCCGCGATTCGACGCTCGCTCGGATCATCCAACTCATCAGCGAAGCGCAAGAAGCAAAACCCAAAGTCCAACGCCTGCTCGACCGGTTTAGCAAACAGTACGCAAGCCTTGTGATCGGCCTCACCATCGCGTTTGCTCTCGGATTGCCTTTGGCCGCTGCGATGCCCTGGCTTGGGATTGAAGGCTCGGTCTACCGCGCGCTCGCCTTCATGATCGCAGCTTCGCCCTGCGCTCTGATCATCGCGACGCCCACCGCCTACATGAGCGCCATCTCCGCGTGCGCCCGCAAAGGCATTTTGCTCAAAGGCGGCGTCACGCTCGATGCGCTGGCCAGCTGCTCGCAGATCGCTTTCGATAAGACCGGCACATTGACCACCGGGGAGCTCGAGTGCGTGGAGATCGTCGCACTCCGTTCATCGTCACTCAGCGACGATGCGGCGCTCGCCATCGCAGCATCGCTCGAGCGCCAGGTCGTGCATCCAGTGGCCTCTGCCATTTGTAAATTGGCCGCTGCAAAGCAGCTGGCGATGCACACGCTGCACGCAGTCAAAGCGGAGCCGGGCTCTGGTCTCGAAGCGCGCTTGGACGATGGCACTCTCGTCGCCATTGGACTGCCCGACTACGTAGCTCAGAAGCTAGAAGAGACGAGCGCCAAGCTCGTGCGCCAATGGGCGTCTGCTGCCCAAGTAAAGGGCCAAGTGCTCGCGAGTTTAATCGTCGGCCAAACGCCCTACGGCCTCCGCTTTTCAGACCAGGTACGCGAAGGGGCCGCAAAACTTTTGCGCAGTCTTGAAAAAAGCCTCACACCCATCATGCTCACGGGCGACAACACAGAGAGCGCCGCTGCAGTGGGGCAAATATTGTCCTTACAGACGATCTATGCCAACTTACGCCCCGAAGACAAACTCGACAAAGTCGCTTCGCTTGCCACCCAAGGCGGTCTTGCCATGGTCGGCGACGGCATCAACGACGCGCCCGCACTTGCGCGCGCCACCGTCGGCATCTCGATGGGGCGCATCGGCAGCGCCACGGCCGTCGACGCCTCCGACGTCGTCTTATTGAACGACGATTTTACTCCGCGTGACTTCGTTATCGAGCTTTTAAAGAAGT
>CAYGHT010000170.1:0-1265 GCA_964349755.1 uncultured bacterium | reverse complement strand
AGGGACGGTGCTCGTGGGGCTCAATTCGCTGCGGCTACTCAGGACAAAATAATGGGTGACATTCCCTTAAATTTTTTCTAAGATGGCTCCTCTTTTGGAGGCCCATCGATGCTTCGTTTTCTGCTCTTCTGTTTTCCGTTTCTTTTCATCTGGGGCGTCGACTACGACTGCATCTTCATCGGCACAAGCCCCATCTCGCTTTTCGAAGCGCTCCATCAACATTATTCTGGCCGTAGCGTCCTAATTCTCGACGATGCCAAAGAAATCGGCGGCGCATGGAAAACCATCGACATTTGCGATGTGCCCCACGCCGATGTGGGATGTCATCACATTGGAAACGATCACAAGCTTCAGGAATTTTTCGAGCGGTATGTGGGCTGTAAACTCGTGCAAATGGATCGACCGGAAGAACCATTCGATGCAAGCAAACCTGGAGGCAACGGCTTTTACTTTTCGCAAGGATGCTTTGAGCTGATGGAAGCGCTGAAAGCAATGCTCGCTCAAACCACCATCCATTTAGAGCTGGGAAAACGGGTCGATGCGGTCGCGATCGACACCGCGAATCAATGCGTCGTACTCACACTGGGCGACACGGAAATCCGCTCGAATAAGATATTCGTTCCCTACTACACTTCGTTTGCATTCCGAGGAGAAAGCGCGCGCTCCATGAAGACGAACTTCTACCACCTGTATTTACTCATCGCAGACCCCTCGCCCCCTGCATTCTCTTACCAAGGATATGGAGGACCACTCGCCTCGCGCATGATGAATTTAACCCACTTCGCTGGTTTGGAAAACAGCGGCAGACAGCTCATCATTTTCCAAACGCAAACTGAGAAAGGACTTCGAGCTGCGGAAGAATTCCTAAAAGACTTGAAGGCCAAGAAGCTCTTATCCCCATCGGCCTATGTGCTCAAAGAAGAGCCTTACATCTACGAACAATGGGGACATCAGCATTGGCAACTTTCTGAGAGCCAAAAGGAGATGATCGAAGTGCTCGACACCTCTCACCTCACCTCGATCTCGAAACGACTCGCGCAGTGGAAACAGACGCTGCCGCAGAGGAAAGCATAATCGTAACTATTCAGGTGGGGGGCTCTGAGCACAAGTTTTTGAACCACAGAGAACACAGAGCGCACAGAGAAGTCATGAAGCATGATAAAAGCCAAGGAAATGCGTGTTTTTCGCCGCGTTTCGCGGCCTCTGTGTGCTCTGTGAGCTCTGTGGTTAAACAATTTGCGCTCAGAGCCACCCACCTGAATAGT
>CAYGHT010000169.1:0-3343 GCA_964349755.1 uncultured bacterium | reverse complement strand
ATATAAATTTAGTTTATAATGTTATTAAACAAAAACAGAACAAAGACATGACAGCAACAAAACGACTAGATTCGACCTCCCAGAGCCCTCCTAGCGCCCCACGAGCGGCTTCGCTGCCTGCGGCAGCGCCCGTCGTTGTCACAACGGGCGGCACCGCCTGGAAAGTGGCGAAATACGCGCTTGCGATCATCGCAACTCTCGCAGCCGTCGGTGGAGCAGTCGCTCTTAGCTTGGTCACCTTTACACCCACCTTGTTCGCGCTCGTCATCGTAGGGACTGTGCTAGCAGGACTGACGGCAATCGCTGCGGGTTATGCTGCGCACCGGCACAACTTCCAGCCAACACACCTCACGCTTGAAGAGGCGCAGAAAAAACTCGATCTGAGTCAACTTGGCGCTAAATCAGGCTATTACCTGCATTATGGTGCCACTACCAAGCAACTCACAGTCGTTTATCTTGATCGATGGGACAGAATGTGTCGCGCAATGGGCAATAAGGCTTACGCGGGCACACATCTTGCAACCGTATTGCAAGGACTCCAAACAATCGCTGTCGACAAAGCCAAAGAGCAAGTCAGGGTAGGAAGAAGTGTTTGGATCCAAGGATTAGAGCTACCAATTGCAGTAGTTCACCGGCTAGTGGTTAGTGCAAAAAAAACACACCCTAACACGCCTTTCATGCAATTTACCGATCAAACTACTCGCCTGGAAACGGCAAATACATTTTGCAAACAACACGACGGTTTATTGAGATGGAATCTACACGACTTGTATACTCAGCTACAAAACGATGCGTCTCGATACGCCATTATTTATAACGGCAAAAGAATCGACCACAACGATCTCTTGGAATGCTTGGGGATTTCGGAGCTGTTTCAAAACGTCCGACCCTCAGAACAGAACGCTTTACGATTAAATTTTGCCTGGAAAATCGATGCAGAATTAACGGGCAAGCAAAGACAAATGCTACAGGTGGCATCGACACTGCAGCAAGGTGTAACGATGACAGCTATATCTCCATTGTCTAAGCTATTCAACCCAATGACGGCTCAACTTACTGGCAAGAAATCGAGTGACGAGCAGCAAACAGCACGAGAGTTCATAAATCAGCGCGACTCTTCTCAACTTCCAAGTCCTGAGAAGGCCAATTTACGAACATATCTCTACAATGCAAGAGCTTGTCTTCCAAGCAACGTGCAGGCGCAGTTTCCTGCAGACTTCAAGCCAGCGCATAAATTTTCCCCTTTTATAACCACACTAGTCTTAGAAAATGCAGAAAATGGGTTTACGGTAACTGCTCATCAACAATTGGGCATCCAAGGGCCTGATATCGATTCAACTTATCAACAGTTAGGCATAAAAAAACCGAATAAAAATAAAGGGGAGATGGAATTCCCTTTGGGTATGGCCACAGTCCAAATTAAACCAGACGGCTCAACCGAAACCGTTATCGACTTCGTCTAACCCCCCTTCAACGCCCGCACCCCAAAAAACAAGCACGGCCCAGCCCCTAGCAGGTACATGAGCCACCACTTCGCATTCCAGCGGAGCACAAGCGCTCCCCCTTCCGAAAACAACACCATCAGCACCCCCAACAACAGCAACTGCGCGCCCAGCGTACAGAGCGCTAGGCTGAGCCAGGGGCTTTTGGCGATCGCGCTTTCCTCTTCGTCCATCGCAGAGGGCAACCGGTGCACTACTTTCTCAACGGCAGGCCTGCTTTCTTGGTTTCGTTCATTGGAGGGGTAAAGCGATTGCTCGGCAGAGCGGTCGGCGTGAAGGGGGGCGACGAAGCGACCCTGAGCGACGTGCTGTTCGGGCTTTTCTTCGCGAAGATCGGCCGCGCAATAGGGACAGACAATGACGTCGAGATCGACTTGAGCTTCGCAGTGATGACAGAGCTTTTGGCGTTTTTTTGGTTTCATGGATTTTTAAGGCTCGATGAGGTTCTAGAGCGAATTGACCGCAAATTTTCGAATCGTTGGTCTCGCGCTGACGTTCAACTCCATCTTAGGAAAGGGGCATTTTTTGCGTCAGCAAAAAATGCACGCTCAGCTTTGGAACGAAACTGAAACACTTTGCTGACACCGATAACGCATGGATGGACCTTCGAAAAAAGCGTAAAACCTGAATGGCTCCGTGCTATTAGAGTAGCTAACAATCAATTACCTAGATTTGATTTTCTGAATAGCCCCTCGCTCTTGCCCGTGCTATTGTCCGTGCTATTAAAATGCGCTTGCGAATTAGAGAGCTTTGGACGGACAAACCAGAAGGCAATTCGACATGGCTCCGTGCTATTCACCGTGCTATTAAAGCTGCTAATAATCAGAGTTATAGATTTGTTTTTCTGAACAGCGATTCGCTCTTGACCCGTACCATCGCCGTGCCATTGCCCGTGCTATTAGAATGCGCTTGCGAATTAGGGAGCTTTGGACGGACAAACCAGAAGGCAACGCGTCCTCGTCCTCGACAATCGATCAATTGTCTCGATTTTAGAAAGACCAAATCGTCTTGCAGTGTTCTTTTCGAGACGGTTGGGTGCTGAGCGATAAGCTCTTTAAGGCTAATTTTTTCGCGTCTCTGAATCGAATCATAGAGGCTTTGCTGACGCAATACAGCAGGTGATGGATCATCGGAGACAGTCGAAGGGGGCGCCACATCATCGACTTTGCGAGTTTGCTTCCCACCTAACCAGGAGCAAAAAAATGCACATGGACAGAAAATACAGACTTTTTGCATTATCCTGGCTTATCATATAGCAATATAGAAGGAAGCGGTTTTGATTCTATCTTTTGCGGACCAGGAAACAGAGGATATTTACCATGGGAAAAACTCGAAAAAAGCGCGGCAAAGATTAGCCACGACTCTATGGAGTAAAGCTCAGGTAAAACTCGATATGCTAAAAAAAGCCAAGAGTCTCGAAGATTTAAAAGCCCCTCCCAATAACAGATTAGAAAAACTGAGTCGCGATCTGGCAGGAAAGCATAGCATTCGCATTAATGATCAGTGGAGGATCATTTTTAAATGGGAAGAAGCCAGGCTCGCAGTTTCTGACGTAAAAATTACTGACTATCATTAGGAGATATCGTGCTTCCCACACATCGAAAACCAACCCCTCCGGGCAAAATATTGCAGGAAGAATTTCTCACTCCTTTGGGATTCTCTCAATCAGCTTTTGTTGAGCACTTGGGAGGAACATGGACACAGCCAAAGTTAAGTGAAATCATTAACGGAAAAAGAGCTATTACTGAAGAGATCGCTTTAGATCTTGCAGATGCTCTAGGCACCTCTCCAGACTTCTGGCTTGGTCTACAGAGCGATGTAAATCTTTGGAAGGCGACTCA
>CAYGHT010000168.1:0-3376 GCA_964349755.1 uncultured bacterium | reverse complement strand
CTACAATAAAGCACTTCGAGAGAGCAGAAAAGGCTATTTGAGACCCGTAGATGGTCCCGATCGACTCGAAGCTCACCAGATTTCAACCGACGACAAACCTATCCCAACGGCTGTCTATGGCACTCCCATTCCCAAAAAGAAACAGTCTAATGGCCCTAAAGCGGTAAGGTTGGACCCAGAGCTTACCCTCAAACCTCTAGAGCCTAGAAAACACAATTCTGACTAAGCTTCCTCCGCCCCCTTCCAATTATTTTGCCCGGCTTGCTACACTGCTAGCCTATGTCCAAATTCTCCAGCGACGACCTCGAACACTTAAAAAAGCTCTGTCGGATTGAGTGCACTCCGGCGGAGGAAGATGCGCTGCTTCATTCGCTGCAGCGGGTGCTTGGGTACATGGAGTCGCTGAAGGACGTCGATACGACGAACGTGGCGGCGTGCAATTATGTGCTTCGCGGGATGCTTCGCAATCCGATGCGAGAGGATGTGGTCCACGATGCTCTTTCTCGCGAACAATTTTTAGGCAATGCTCCGGATCAGATCGGGGGGATGGTGCGCGTGCCGCCTGTCTTGAAGGCTCCTTGAAATCGCTTCATTTACTCAATGCGGGTCAACTTCGGAGCGCATTTCTTAAGGGGGAAGTGACGGCGCTTGCGATTGCGCGCCATTTTCTTTCTCGCATTGCGGAGCACGATCCGAAGATTCGGGCGTTTTTGCAGGTGCTGGAGGTGCGGGTTTTGGAGCAGGCTGAGCGGCTCGACAAGAAGCGGGCGCACGGGGCTCCGCTCGGCGCTTTGGCGGCGATTCCTGTGGCCATTAAGGATAACACCCACATTGCTGGGGAGATGACCACGTGTGGATCGAAGATCTTGCAAAACTACCGCGCTCCGTTTGATGCGACTGCGGTGCGACTGCTCGAGCAAGAAGATGCCCTCCTCATCGGAAAGACGAATCTCGACGAGTTTGCGATGGGATCCTCGACGGAGCATTCGGCGTTTTTTCAGACGCACAACCCTTGGGATACCCGGTGCGTGCCGGGCGGCTCTTCGGGGGGCTCTGCAGCGGCAGTCGCAGGGCGTCTGGCTCTTTTAGGCACAGGAAGCGATACGGGTGGCTCCATTCGGCAACCGGCGGCCTATTGTGGCATTGTGGGCTTTAAGCCGACCTATGGGCGCGTCTCGCGCTATGGACTCGTCGCGTTTGGCTCTTCGCTCGACCAAATTGGACCGCTTGCGACGAGCGTGGCCGATGCGGCGCTTGCCATGGAAGTCATGGGGCGTCACTGCCCCCGCGATGCGACGAGTCTCGATCTACCGGCAGAGCGCTACGCCCTTCCGACCCATCTTCAGGAAATCACGCTCGGGATCCCCCGCAAATCCTTGGAAGCGCTCAATCCCGAGATGCGCTCGAACTTCGAGGCGGCAATCGCTACAATGAGCGCTCTCGGCGCGAAATTCGTGGACGTCGATCTCGACATCCTCAAACACACCATTTCGGTCTACTACATCTTGGCAACCGCAGAAGCCTCCACAAACTTAGCCAGATTCGACGGCATTCGCTATGGCCACCGCTCAAAACAAGCTGCATCGCTCGACGAACTTTACTTCTTGTCGAGAAAAGAGGGATTCGGCGAGGAAGTGAAGCGGCGCATCTTGCTCGGGACCTATGTCCTCTCTGCAGGATTTCAAGACGCGTTCTATAAAAAAGCGCAGAAAGTGCGCACCCTGATGATCGACGCATTTGAAACCGCATTTGGCACATGCGACGCCATCGTGCTTCCCGTCACTACAGGCTCTGCGTTTAAGCACGGAGCGATCCAAGATCCGCTCCAAATGTATCTCGAAGATTTGTTCACCATTCCAGCCAATTTAGCAGGGCTTCCTGCGGTGAGCGTGCCCTCTGGCTACGACGCCAGAGGCATGCCGTTTGGCGTGCAGATCGTCGGGCCTCAGCTTTGCGATACGTCGGTCCTGGGGATTGCCCACGCCTATGAGCAAGCGACGCACCATGTGCGCGTCCCCGGAGGCTTTGCGTGAAAGACGTTCCTTACGATCTTTGGGAGCCGGTGATCGGCCTTGAAATCCACGCGCAACTCAATACGGTCTCCAAGCTGTTTAGCTCTGCGCCGAACCGCTTTGGCGATGAGCCCAACATCAATATTTCGGAAGTTTGCACGGGCCAGCCCGGAGCGCTGCCTCTATTGAATCGCGAAGCGGTGCGCAAAGCCGTGCAGTTCGGCCTGGCAATTAAGGGCAAGGTCGCCCTCGTCTCTCGCTTCGATCGCAAATCCTACTTTTATCCAGATAGCCCTCGCAACTTCCAAATCACCCAATTCGACCACCCGATCGTGCGCGGCGGCCAGGTGATTGCCGACGTGGACGGCGTCACAAAAACCTTTCAGATCAACCGCGCTCATCTCGAAGACGACGCCGGGATGCTCAAGCACTTCAGCAGCTTTGCAGGCGTCGACTACAACCGCGCCGGAGCGCCCCTCATCGAGATCGTCTCCGAGCCGTGCATCCATTCCGCCAAAGAGGCCTCTGCGTATGCCCAAGCGCTCCGCTCCATCCTGATCTATCTCGGGGTGTCGAACGCCAACATGGACGAGGGAGAGCTCCGCATGGACGTGAACGTTTCTGTGCGCCTTAAAGGAGAAAAAAGTCTTCGCCCTCGCATCGAAATCAAGAACATGAATTCGTTCACGTTCCTCGAATGGGCCGTCGAATCGGAAGTCAAGCGCCAGATCGCGCTGTACACAGCCAATCCAGGATGCCCCGAAAAAGAATTAATCCCTCCAGGCACCTATCGCTGGGACCAAGAAACGAGGCAAGTCGTCTTGATGCGCCGCAAAGAGAGCGCTGACGACTACCGCTATTTCCCCGAGCCAGACCTGCCTCCCGTCGTGCTGACCCAAGAGATCCTCGACGAAATCGGAGCAGCCCTGCCCGAGCTCCCCCACGACCGATTCCGCCGCTATGTCTCCGATCTCGCCCTGACGCCCTACGCAGCCTCCGTCCTGATCAACGACAAGGAGTGCTCCGACTACTTTGAGCGAGCACTTAAAGAGCACCCAAGCCCCCGTAGCCTTTGCAATTGGATCACCGTCGAATTCGCAGGCCGCTACAAAGAGAGCGGCAAAACAGTCGTCAATTCAGGAATCTTGCCTGAACACATCGCAAAGCTCGTCCAGATGATCGAAACACACGCGATCACAGGAAAAATCGCCAAAGCAGTTGCCGACGAAATGGTGAAAGCGCCGGGCTTAACCCCCGAGGAAATCGTGAAAGCAAACCCCGACTTCCAGCCATTGGGCAACGCAGATGAGGTTGAAAAATTGGTGGATCAAGTGCTCGCTGAGAATGAGCAAGCAGTTGCTGAC
>CAYGHT010000167.1:0-3388 GCA_964349755.1 uncultured bacterium | reverse complement strand
CCGTAAATAATCCGGAATAAGTATCCTTCCTTGTTTATCTATTTCAACATCCATAGCGCCCGAGAGCATAAGTCGCGCGAATGCGCGAGAATCTGCCTGCGCCAATGGAAGAGCAATAAGTCGCTTTAGCAGCGTCGATGAGCTCGCGCAAGGGAGCGCTTGGCCCCGCGAGCACTCCATGCGTTGGCACAAGTTGCTCGAGATCGCTCTCCTTAAACCCAAAATTTTCGAGCGCAAGCTCTGCGACGCCCCGCGGCGCTGGAACTAGGGGATTCGAGTTCGCGAGCAGATGCCCATAGCGCCGGTACGCTTGGACCAGATCAAACGAGCGCAGGGCGTAGTCAGACTCCTGAATTTTACCGACCTCCATCCCAGCAAAAAACAAGCGCCAAGACGGATCCACAGAGGAAGGATCGCTCTGGTACGAGGCGTACAGCGCATCGATGAAGGGTGCGTTTGAAAGCTGCGCAAAGGTCGGAAACTCAGACACTGTGGGACTCCGTCTTTTTGTGCATAGCACGAGAGACGCGCGTCTGCCAAGAGATAAATTGAATCCTTGCAACTCATCCGCTTCTTGAGGTAAAACATTCGTCATTCCCGTTTTTTTATGGAAAATGCTTTACAAAATTTTTCCATTGCGGTAGGAAATAGGGCGGACATCAGCCATACGAGGAACCAGTGATGAAGAGCGAACGACTCAAGAAATTAGAAACCGAACTCGAGGATCTTGAACAATGGATGACCCTCGGGCTCGTTCCCAAAAAGGACATGGAGAAGCACAAAGAAGAAATTGGCGCGATCAAGTCCAAAATTGGTGAAGAGCGAGAGCGGCTTCGCTTCATGAAAGAGAGCGGCGATGACGAATACGTCATGCCAAAGAAAACGCCTGCACGCCAAGCGTACGCAGAACCCAACACGCTCCCAGACATGGAAATCGGCGAAAACATGACCGACGCAGGGCTCGACATGGAAACCGAGAACTTTGACATGGAAACGGTCACGGAAGAAGAAGCTGAAACCAGCAGCTCTGAAGAAGAGACGACCGTGGTCGAGGAAGAAGAAGACGAAGATCCATTTTCCGATCGCAACCGCTGGAAGCCCGACGCCGACAACTGGTGAGTGTTTCGCTCTATTTCCACATCCCCTTCTGTAGCAAGAAATGCCCCTACTGCCATTTCTACGTAATCCCCAATCAGCAGCGCTTCCACGCGCTGCTCGAAGAGGGGCTCGAGCGCGAATGGGCAGTGCAGCGCCCGCTTCTTGAGGGTAAGAAAATCGTCTCCATCTATTTTGGCGGCGGCACCCCGACGCTCTTCGGCGCTTCCGCCATCGCTCGCGTGCTCGCGCGCTGCCGCACGCTCACTCTCGCACCCGATTGCGAAATCACCATTGAAGCGAACCCCGAGGAAAGCTCAAAGGCCTTGTTCACGGACCTCCGAGAGGTCGGAATCAATCGGGTGAGTCTCGGCGTCCAGTCCCTGGACGATCGGTCCTTGTTCACACTCGAGCGCCAACACAGCGCTGCGCGCGCAAAAGAGGCCATTTTTAACGCCCATGCTGCAGGAATTCAGAATATCTCCATCGATCTCATGTACGATCTTCCCGACCAAACAGAAAGCTCATGGCGGACGACACTCAGCGCGCTCGAAGAGCTCCCATTCACCCATCTTTCGCTCTACAATCTGACCATTGAGCCCCACACGCCCTTTGCCAAACGGCCTCTCAACCGCCCCACCGCAGAGCAAAGCTTGCGTTTCCTCGAGCTCGCACTCGAGCGGCTCGCAAAACTAGGATTGGAGCGCTACGAAATCTCCGCCTTTGCAAAGCCCGATTGCCGCTCGCGCCACAACGTCGGCTACTGGACCTTCCGCCCCTTTTTAGGCTTTGGCCCCTCGGCATTTAGCTTCTGGAATGGCGAGCGCTTTCGCAACGTCGCCAACATCCAGCGCTACGCCCGCGCTTTACGCGAGGGAGTTTCTCCTGTGGATTTCCGGGAAAAACTCGAGTATCCAGCAAATGTCAAGGAGCAGTTGGCCGTGCAGCTTCGCCTTTGCGACGGAGTGGAGCTTGCGGCGCTGAAGATACCCGAGGAGACGCGGGGCGCGTTGAGAAAGCTCGAGGAGTTGGGGTTGGTGAGTCAGGTGGGTGGGCGCGTGAAGCTGACGGAGCGCGGCATGCTCATGTATGACTCGGTGGCGGAGGAGTTGGTGTGAGTTGTTATTGGAGCGTTGCCGGTGTGGTAAAAGCAATACGACAAGAGGTTGGGACCTTCAGAAGGTGATTTAGTTTTGTAAGAATTTCTCCAATCTTATGTCGGTTGGACTGTTGCAATTCATCTACGTTTGGCGCTTCTCCATTCGCCGCTTTTTCGCGCACTGCCTCTATCTGCTTCAAACCATCGATCAGCTCATTCAGTGAATTGTTCAGAGCGTTATACTCCTGTACTGACCGACGATTTCCTAAGAGATACTTCTCGCTAAGAGATTCGTAAGTGAGAAGAACTCCAGATATGTAAACTTCATCTTCATCAGACCGGCTGAATTCGGTTAAGCTTTCTTTATATATTTGAAGAAGAGCGCAGATAGGCCCTACGGGAATATGCTCGTTTTGAAAAAATTCGCGCTTATTTGTCAGCTCGTTGAAAACAAATACCATTCGGCTGCGATAAGTGCTTGGGTTATAGTTACGAAACTGTCTATACAAGTTCTTCTGGTCTACTACTCCATTTGGCTGTTTGCAGTAGGCCATGTAGTCTCCCATTTGAACCAGCCATTGATTCCATTTCCTATTGGTTTCTGGAAGAGGAATCCAATTTCGAGCGCATAAGTTCTCGATCGAGCCAAAAGCTACATCCGCATCATACGGATTGCAGATAAGTCCATAGAGGGCAATGAGAAAAAGAGGGATCACCATCAGAACATAGAATGGAATTTTGACGACGTTTTTAACGCATTCGATCGCGATATGCTTTGCGATTATTGCAGCTCGGAGCACATTCACAGCTGGCTTAAGGGAAACGTGTTCGGACTGAAGAGACCATTTTTGGCATTTCAATTGCCATTCGTACTCCCCGTTCTCTACGCCTGGTCGGATGAAGTCACCACTCAATAACGAACCCACTCGAAAAATGACCCGCGGAATCCAAATCAATGGATGAAAGAAGAGAATCTCTGCATATTTTCCTCTTGATGATGACACTGGATTCTTTTTCTCAGTAGCAGTGCATAACCCTCCATATACTTCTCTGGGATTATTGTTCCTTTGACGGGTCCCTTCCTTAACTGCGTTTGGATTGAGCACCTTGGTAACTGGCTTCCAAGAAAAGCAACTCGGGAAATATGGCTTCTGCAAACTGTTCATAATTACGACAATCTCCATTATTTTAATT
>CAYGHT010000166.1:0-3472 GCA_964349755.1 uncultured bacterium | reverse complement strand
CTCTTTGATGATCTTCTCCATGCGGGCAAGGCCGATGCGGCACTGATTTTGGATCAATTCGCCGACCGAGCGGACGCGGCGGTTGCCGAGGTGATCGATGTCGTCGACAAAGACGTTTTCATCGCCCATTTTCAGGCGAATGAGGTATTTGAGCGCGGCAATGACGTCTTCTTTGCGAAGTGTCACTACAGCGAGCTCTTCTTCTGTGGTGCCAAGGCCCAACTTGCGATTCAATTTGTAGCGACCGACGCGACCTAAATTGTAGCGCTTTGGATCGAAGAAAAGGCGCATGATCGCAGAGCGGGCGTTCGATAGTGTGGGCGGCTCGCCGGGTCGAATTTTGCGGTAGAAATCTTTCAGCGCAGATTCGTAGGAGTCGGTTGTATCCTTGGAGAGCATCTTGATGACCGGATGGGTCTCGTCAGCCTCTTCGGCAATCCGGACGATTTGAATTTTCTCATCGAGCATCCGTTTGAGCATGGCGGTGGTGAGTTTTTCGCCCGCTTTTCCGAAGACCAGTCCGGTTTGCTCATCGACTACGCTTTCGGCCAAGATCTTGCCGACCAATTTCACAAAGTCTTTTTCCGATTTGATTTTGACTTTTACGGTGTCGAAAAATTCTTCCAAAATATCGGCATCGGTGGAATAGCCGAGCGTTCGAACAAAGGTCGATGCGAGCACTTTGCGACGCCGTTTTTTTCGATCGATGTAAATGTAGATGAGATCATTGCTGTCAAATGACGCTTCAAGCCAGCTGCCGCGATAGGGAATCATGCGGAATGAGTACAGCATGGTCCCTTTGGAATGGCGCTCTTGCTCGAAGGAAATCCCGGGAGAGCGATGCAGTTGCGATACGATGACGCGCTCAGCTCCGTTGACGATGAAGGTCCCTTTATCGGTCATGACAGGGATCGTCCCCATGTAGACTTCTTCTTCTTTGATGCCCGTCTCATCGGTGAGGCGGAACTTGACTTTCAGGGTCACATTGAACGTAATGCCGCGTCGAATGCACTCTTCGGGAGAATATTTTGGAATGCCGAGGTTGTAAGAAAGAAATTCGAGAATCGTCTTCTCGTCGTAAGATTTGATCGGGAAGATTTCGTTGAACACTTCTTGCAGGCCAACATTTTCCCGTTCGTGAGGAAGCAGATGCAATTGGAGAAATTGATTGTAGGACTTGATTTGAATTTCGATCAAATTAGGAAGGTCAATGATCTCTTCCCGTTCGCGAAAACTCACCCGTTTAGGCGGCTTTTTTAACATGTGCGCTGACTCCTACTTCATCTTCAGTTAAAACGAAAAAACAAGGAGACAGAAGCCATTTTCTTAGCTTCTGCTCCTTTACAGACTAGACATTGGCGAGTGTTTAGAGACCTTTGAGGGTCACTTTTCCGCCAGCCGCGTGCACTTTCTTCTGGATCTCTTCGGCCTCTGCTTTTGCCACAGATGCTTTCAGATCCTTCGGTGCGCCTTCGACCATGTCTTTCGCTTCTTTCAGGCCAAGACCGGTGACTTCTCGGACCACTTTAATCACCGAAATTTTCTTGTCGTCTGGAATTGGGCCTTCTAAGGTGACTTTAAATTCAGTCGACTCAGAAGCTGCTGGCGCAGCAGCGACAGCAGGTCCTGCAGCAGCGGCAACGGCGGCTTTAACGCCCCATTTCGTTTCGAGTTTTTCTTTGAGCTTTGCCATGTCGATTACAGTGAGATGGCTGAGTTTTTCTACCAGATCATCAAGATGTTGCGTCATTTTGTTCAATCTCCTAACTATTTTGTTTCATTTTTTTCGCCAGCTTCGATCGCAGCGTCAACCACAGACAGCATCTGGGCCATTGGCGAGACGAGAAGCGCGAGGAAGTTTGCTCTCATTTCATCGAGGGATGGGAGTTTGGATAGGATCTCAAGATCGGACCCTGGAACGAATTTACCCTCAATTTGTCCACAAAGAACTTGGATTGATTGTCCATTTTCTTCAGAAAATTTAAGGAGATCTTTCGTCAATCCGATTGGATCATCCCCTTCGATGAATGCGATGCCGATGTGTCCGGTGAGCATCGCTTCGTCAAACGATACGCCAGAGGCTGCAGCGGCCTTCAAAAAGACCCGCTTGCGCACGACCTCAAATAAGCACTTCTTTTTCGCTAAACGGCCGCGAAGATCCCAAGCGCTATTTGGCGGAAGTTTCTCATAACGAGCGACAATCAAAGATTTCGATGCATCGATCTTTTCTTTGATCTCATTCAGTAACAGTTGCTTTTCGTCTCTCATGAACGTTCTCCTTCTCTCTTGCCGCTAGAGCGACGAAATATCAATTTGCAAACCAGGACCCATCGTCGAAGAAAGGTAGAGCCTTCGAAGAAAAATTCCTTTCGAGCTGGCTGGCTTTGCTTTGCTGATGGCTTGAATCACTGCTTTGAGATTCTCTACAAGGCTCTCTGCTTTAAATGAGAGTTTGCCCACTGCGTTATTGATGTTTCCAGTCTTATCGACTTTGAACTCGATCTTGCCGGCCTTCACTTCGCGGACCGCTTTGGCTACATCGGTTGTGACTGTGCCTGCCTTGGGAGTTGGCATCAGGCCGCGGGGTCCAAGCACCTTTCCCAGCTTTCCAAGCTCTCGCATCATGTCGGGCGTTGCGATGAGGCCGGAAAAATCGACCCATCCGCCTTTGATTTTCTCCAAAAGCTCATCGGCACCTACAAAGTCTGCGCCTGCTTCCTGCGCTTCTTTTGCTTTATCTCCCTTTGCAATCACAACGATTACGCTCTTCTGGCCAGTTCCATGAGGAAGCGACACTGTTCCGCGCACTTGTTGATCTGATTTTTTCGGATCGGCTCCAATGCGAAGGGCCATGTTGATCGACTGATCGAACTTCGTGGCTGGCATCTTTTTCAAGAGAGCGACCGCTTCTTCCAATTTGTAAATTTTATTGGGATCGAGCTGCTCATCAATTGCTTTCATCCGTTTTGATCGTGTTGCCATCGTTATCCCTCCACCACGTCGACGCCCATGGATCGGGCAGTGCCCATGACCATCATCATGGCGCTTTGTTCAGAGCAAATCCGCATGTCTTCAGCTTTTTGTTTTGCGATTTTGCGAACCTGAGACATGGTCATTTTGCCGACTTTGTCGCGGTTGGGGACTTTCGATCCCGATTCAATTCCAAGTTCTTTCAAAATCATCCGAGAAACCGGAGATTGCTTGGTGATGAATGTGAACGATTTGTCTTGGTACACGTCGATAACGACAGGGAGAAGCTCCCCGTTTTTATCTTGCGTTTTTGCGTTGAATTCCTTACAAAAAGCCATGATGTTAATCCCCGCGGATCCAAGGGCTGGGCCGATTGGAGGCGCTGGGTTGGCTTTTCCTGCAGGAATCTGCAGCTTGATTCGTTTTAAAAACTTCTTAGCCATAATTTCCTATGAGTTCTGGCGAAAGTAGATACCTACGACTTTGTTACATAATCAAGTTA
>CAYGHT010000165.1:0-3550 GCA_964349755.1 uncultured bacterium | reverse complement strand
TTTTCGATGTGTTTTCGGTATTCATCCAAGGTCGTCGCGCCAATGCACTGCAACTCGCCGCGTGAAAGCGACGGCTTTAAAATATTCGAAGCGTCGATGGCTCCTTCGGCTGCGCCCGCTCCGACGATCGTGTGGAGCTCGTCGATGAACAGCAGAATGTTGCCGTTTTTCTTGATCTCATCCATCACCGCTTTGATTCGCTCTTCGAACTGGCCTCGATACTTGGTCCCCGCAATCATGAGCGTAAGATCCAAAGAGATGAGTTTCTTTTTTCGGAGGTTGTCGGGCACATCGCCCCGGACAATTGCTTGGGCAAGTCCTTCGACAATTGCCGTCTTGCCTACACCCGCCTCGCCAATGAGAACGGGATTGTTTTTGCGACGTCGGCACAAAATGAGAATGAGCCGCTCGACTTCGTCTTTGCGGCCGATGACCGGATCCATTTTCCCTTCGCGGCACATCTCCGTCAGATCGTGGCCGTACGCGCGCAGCGCTGGCATCTTGTCATTGGAAGGAGGCGGCGACGCATTCGCGTTGTTTCGATCTTGCTGTGGCGAGCGAGGCGTTCCAGGTGTCGGTGGTGGGGTCGCGCCCATTGGAGGGAGTTGGAGATTGAACATCTCGAGCTCTTTCAGCACTTCTTTGCGAACTTCTTTGAGATTGATGTTTAGGTTTTCGAGAACCTGCGCCGCCACTCCATCGGTTTGGCGAAGGAGCGCGAGAAGCAAATGCTCCGTGCCCACGTAGTTGTGGTTCAAAGCCGCCGCTTCTTCATTGGAAAATTCAAATACTTTCTTCACCTTTGCAGTGAGTGCGGGATCTCCATAGACCTGGATTTCCGGCCCAAACCCTACGAGACGCTCCACTTCCGTGCGGGCAGCATCGTAATCGAGATTGAGATTCCGCAGCACATTGACCGCAATTCCCTGGCCCAATTTCAGAAGCCCGAGCAGCACGTGCTCTGTTCCCAAGTAATTGTGATTGAGCCGCTGCGCTTCCTTTTTGGCCAATTTAATGACCTGTTTTGCGCGGTTGGTGAATTTATCAAACATCGCCGTCCCTCATCCTTTAAGAGTAGTGATTCTATCACGCACGTGGAAATTTTCTCGACACCCTTCCACGCGTTACCTTAAAATTCCTGTAATAGCCTTGGAGCCTTTGTTTGTACACTAAAAATTCACCACCCGCGTCCGCCCCATCCAACATGCACCAAGACGCCCAGCTGCTCGCCGATCTGGACCCCAAAGGAGAGCCGATCCTCCATCTATACGACTGGAGCCGCCCGGCCGCGACCTACGGCTATTTTCTAGAGCCAGCTCGGCATGTGAAAGGCACCGAAGTGGAGCTGGCCCGTAGATCCACCGGCGGCGGCATCGTGTTCCATTTATGGGATCTCGCCTTCTCGTTTTTGATGCCAGCGGACCACCCAAACTGCTCGCAAAACACCCTCGAAAATTACCGATTTGTCAATCGCATTGTCCTCGATGCAGTTGAAGAGATCTTCTCCATGAAGGGAAGCCTGATCCCTGAAAATGCCGAGCCAAAAGGGCCCCATTGCGCAAACTTCTGCATGGCCAGACCCACCATCTATGACGCCGTTTACCGAGGCATGAAAGTCGCAGGGGCCGCCCAGCGGCGCACGCGCCGTGGATTTTTGCACCAGGGCAGCATCTCGCTGGCCCTGCCCGATCCAGCCCTGTTAGAGCGGGTGCTTGTCGAAAGCGACGAAATTGCCGCCGCCATGGCCGTCTACAGCTTCGCACCGCTCGGAAACGCCCCAACGCCCCAAGCGCTTCGCGATGCGCGCCAGGAAATCCAAGCAAAGCTCGCGCAAAAATTCGCGCTTGCTGTAGATTGATCCCTCCTATGGCAAAGCAAAAAACAGCAATTACACCGACCCGCGACGAAAATTATGCCGACTGGTACCAGGCCGTCTTGAAAGCCGCCGACCTCTCGGAACACGCCCCTGTCCGCGGCTGCATGGTCATCAAGCCCTGGGGCTATCGCATTTGGGAAAATATCCAGCGCATTTTAGATGCTGAATTCAAAGCCACTGGCCATGAAAACGCCTACTTTCCGCTCTTCATTCCTTTGAGCTATTTGGAAAAAGAAGCTGAGCACGTCGAAGGCTTTGCTAAAGAGTGCGCCATCGTGACGCACCACCGCTTAGAAAAAGACAAAAACGGAAAGCTCGTGCCAGCAGGCGAGCTCGAAGAGCCGTTGGTCGTCCGCCCCACCTCTGAAATGATCATCGGCCACATGTTCGCCAAGTGGATCGAGTCGTATCGCGATCTGCCGCTTCTCATCAACCAATGGGCCAACGTCGTCCGCTGGGAAATGCGCACCCGCATGTTTTTGCGCACCACCGAATTTTTATGGCAAGAGGGTCACACCGCCCATGCGACGCGCGAAGAGGCCGAAGCAGAAACGCGCCAAATGCTCGGCATTTATCTAAAATTTGCCGAAGAGTGCCTCGCCATCCCCATGATCGCCGGTGAGAAAACGCCCCAGGAACGGTTCCCCGGAGCCGTCAACACCTACACCATCGAAGCGATGATGCAAGATCGGAAATCCATTCAAGCGGGAACGTCCCACTTTTTAGGACAAAACTTTGCAAAGAGCTGCGGCATCCAGTTTCGCAATGAAAGCGGCGGACAAGAGTTCGCATGGACCACCTCGTGGGGCGCCACGACCCGCTTAATCGGCGGCGTTGTCATGACCCACAGCGACGACGACGGCTTGATCTTGCCCCCGCGCGTCGCCTCCGCCCACGTCGTCATCATCCCCATCTTGCACAGCGAAGAGGCAAAGGCCAAAGTGCTCCCTGTTTGCGAGCGCCTTGCGCACGATCTCAAACAGGTGCTCTACCACGGCCAGTTAGTACAGGTCATCTTAGACACGCGCGACATGCGAGGCGGCGATAAAAGCTGGAATTGGATTAAAAAAGGGGTTCCTTTACGGATCGAAGTGGGTTTAAGAGAAGTAGAAGCCGGAAAAGTCGGCGTCGCACGTCGAGACAAGCCCCATCGAGAAACCATCGCCCTTACACTCGGCGAGCTGACTCAGCAAGTGGCTACGCTCCTCGACGACGTTCAGGCAAACTTGCTTGCCAAAGCCAAGCAATTCAGAGACCAGCACACCGTCCGAATCAATACCAAACAAGACTTCTACGACTTTTTCACTCCCAAAAACCAAGAGAATCCCGAGATCCACGGAGGCTTTGCCCTCAGCCATTGGAGCGGGGACCCAGCCGTCGAAACCCAAGTGAAAAACGAGCTCAACGTCACCATCCGCTGCATCCCGCTCGACGCCCCTGAAGAAGAGGGCCGCTGCGTAATCAGCGGACAGCCGAGCAGGCATCGCGTCCTTTTCGCCAAAGCGTACTAAGTGTCTTAAGGTGAATTACTTCTTGGCGCGGTGCTTCTTAAGCTCTCGCTTCACAAGCACTTCGGGGCGTTTCACCGGCTCCTCAGGAATTGGGGAGGGCAGGTATTGGTCCCAGAGAAAAAGGTAGCCGCTCAGACAGCACATGGGGAAGCCGATCCAACCC
>CAYGHT010000164.1:0-3644 GCA_964349755.1 uncultured bacterium | reverse complement strand
CGAGGTGATTTTGCGCTTCCAGTAGTCGGGCTCGCCGAATAAAAGCACTGGATTTGCAGGACAGCTGCCCGTTTTTCTTCGGACCTCTTCGAGCGTAAATTCGAAATCCATCCCGATGCCGCCGGGTAAAAAAATGGGGATATCGAGAAAAAACTCCGACTGGCGCTCGACCAGCTGATCGAGCCGGTAGGTCATTTTGGCATCGATGTAGGCGTTTTGTTTTTGTTCGTTGATCACTTGGGCAGATTTTGTGCGAAAATCGACGAGATTTGCACAAGAGAGAATGCCGATGTTGCGCGCAACGCGGTTGCCAACTTCCATGGCTCCTGGGCCGCCACCGGTGAGTAAAGCGAGCGGCGTATTTGCGCAAAGCAGAGGGTGATTGACCTCGGAGCGAAGCTCTAGGACGCCCCGCAGCAGGGCGTCGAGCTCTTTTTCAAACGTCCCTTCCAGCAAGTTCGAGCCGTACACGCCGAAGACGGTCGATTTTCGAAAAACATCCACAAGAGAAAGAGGAACGAAAAGACCCGTCTCTTTTTCCGGGCGAAGGACGTATTGCAGAATTTTATTCGACGTGCCGTCGACCCAGTAGACCGGAATCGCGAACTTCGCAAGATCGACCAGCATCGCCCGATCTTCATGAGAAAAAAAGATATCGTGCGAAAGAGATGGATGCTGAAAATAAATCCGCTTCAAGCACCGAAGCACACTCTCTGAAAGAAGCGCCCGCTTGAGTAAAGGCGTAGGAAAATGGCGGCAGAGCAAAATCCCCTGCGAGGTGATCAGCCCATCTTCAATGGCCTTGAGAAATGGATATTGAGGCTGAACTTCGATGTATTTTTCCACCACGAGCGCTTGACGAGACGGATGCGAGAGGCCAGGGAAATCGCGCTTTTGAGGATCGCGCGCAATCCAGTCCTCTGGGCGAAGCGCCTTCATCTGCGATCCTTTCACCACAAACACGGCGGCCAAGAGATCGTTTGGTTGAGGCGCGCTCCCAAACGCATCGAGTAAACTCTTCGGATCTTCGAGCTCCACTTGAAGTTGATCGCGATCCGCGAAAAAAACGTGCTCTCGATGGGGCTCGAGTTTATAAAATTCGAGCGGAATGTCGTTCAACACGTGGGTTGACACGCCAAACAGCTCATAGATATCGCCCGACGCAAACGTATCTGGCTGCAACACCGATGCCGTCGTGTGGTGATAGCCCGGCGGCAGCAGGGCGTCGACGACACGCGCATACACCGTCCGGATGTGAAGCGGCGCTGTTCGGACGAGCAAAATCTCCTGTTCGCGCACGAGCCGCGCAGCGCCCGCTTGCCACTGGTGATGCAAGTGCAAGAGCTGACGCGTGTGCGATAGATTTTTAATCAGCGCTTTTGCGAGGGTGGGCAAAAATCCGTAGACACTCGGCTCATAACTCACAATTCCACTGCGCAGCGAAACGAACGCGACGGCCCGCTCCTGCACCTTCTCCAAAATCAAATCGCCACTGCCCTCTAAGCCCCCAAGAGAGAGCAAAGGAAGCCCGCGTCGATCTGATCTGCCGAACATCCGCATCAAGTAATTCGGCTCCCGAACGCGCCTCCGCTCATCTGCAGCAAAGAGCTTGCCGATGTACGCCCCAATCGGCAGCAGCTCGAGCATCGCAAATGCGAGATCGCCAATCGCCTCCAGTTCAACATGGAGGCGAACAGAGCTGTGCGCCCGATCCCATTCGAATTGGGTCGCAATCCCAGTGAGCCCAAGCTGCGCGAGCGTACTTTTCAAATTGAAAAAGACACAGCGCGGCTCGATTTCATAGCCCACAAATTTAGGCGAAATGGTTTCGATGAGGAGCGTCGCAAGCCGTTTTTTGGGCCCCAGCGGCTTGAGATCGGTGATGCGGCCATCAGGAGTCACCAGATCGAAGTGGCAGTGCGAGAGGTAGCTTTCCACGTTAGGTGTGTTTACCCTTCTTCTCGTAGCGGCCCATGAGCTCTGCTGCCGCGAGAATGTGTCCGCGCATCGCCTGTTCTAGATCGTGTTTTGTGGTTTGTGGACCGAGGTTGAGCAGAGTGTCGAGCGCGAACAGCTTAAAGAAGTAGCGATGGTTCCCAATCGAAGGACAAGGTCCTCGGTATCCAGCAGAGCCCCACGTGGTCAGCCCTTCAACTCCAGGAGCAGACGCCCCAGCACCGATGGACTTGGTCTGTGGCGGCATGTTGAACACCACCCAATGATTCCACATCCGATCCGCACGGATCTGCGGAGGAACGTCAGGATCCTCTAGGATGAGCGCAAGCGTCTTGGTTTGCGCAGGAACATTGTGAAACACCAGCGGAGGACTCACGTCCTCTCCCTCGCACGTGTACTTCGACGGAATCAATTCGCCGTTTTTAAATGCCGAGCTCGTCAGTTCCACGTTTCAGATCCTTGCGTCAAATATATCTTCACGATAAACTCGCCCGATTTAGCTGAAAAGAAAAATGATGCGCATTCCACGAAGCTTTGGCACACACGACGGATCGTTCCACGCCGACGAGGTAACCGCGTGCTCATTGCTTTTGCTTTTCAATTGCATCGATCGCGATAAAATTCACCGAACGCGCGACGAAACGCTCCTCGCCCAATGCGACTACGTCTGCGATGTGGGAGGCCTATACGATCCCGCCCAAAAGCGGTTCGATCACCACCAAGCCGAATACATTGGCCCCATGAGCTCTGCCGGCATGGTGCTCCTCGATTTGCGCGAGCGGGGGCTCTTGACTCCTCACGAATACGACCATTTCAATCGGGGATTGATCCTCGGCGTCGATGCCCACGACAACGGCGTTGCAAAACTGGAGCCTGGAACCTGCACCTTTTCTCAAATCGTCTCCAATTTTTTGCCCATCGAATACGAAGCCAGTCACGAAGAGATGGCCCGCGCGTTCTTTCTCGTTGTCGATTTTGTCGTTGGCCATTTAGAGCGCTTCAAGCAGCGCCTGAGCTACACACACGCCTGCCAAGCCACCGTGAGAAAAACCATGAGCGATCAGCGGAGCGCACTCATCTTTGAAGAAGCCCTTCCCTGGCTCGAAAACTTTTTCGAGCTCGGCGGCGAGCTCCACCCCGCCCAATACGTCGTCATGCCCTCCGGCACCCACTGGAAACTGCGCGGCATCCCTCCCACATTGAGCGAGCGGATGAAGGTGCGCAAAGCCCTCCCTGAAAGCTGGGCAGGCTTAAGAGACGCAGAACTCAAAAAGATCAGCGGCATTCCAGGCGCCATCTTCTGTCATAAAGGGAGATTCATCTCCATTTGGGAAACAAAAAGCGATGCGCTCGCGGCGCTCGCGCTAGCATTGCGGTGAGTGAACCCATGTCCACAGTATTTGGATTGATCATCGCAGGCAAGATCCCGTGCACCAAAGTCTTTGAAAACGAGCGCATTTTAGCCATCGAGGACATCCACCCAGTCGCCCCAGTTCACGTCCTCATCATGCCGAAAAAAGCGATTGCAGGACTGCAGAGCGTAGAGCCCGAAGATCTAGGAGTCATTGCAGAGATCGCGCAAGTGGCTCAGAGAATCGCAGAAGAAAAAGGCGTAGCAGACGGCTATCGGCTCCTCACCAACAATGGAGCGGATGCGGGGCAGACGGTGTTCCACCTCCACTTTCACC
>CAYGHT010000163.1:0-3671 GCA_964349755.1 uncultured bacterium | reverse complement strand
ATTCAATGGACTTTGCCTCGCTCGCCAGAGCGGGCTAAAAAAGCCGCACATGGCGTTTCATACGAAAACTTAAGCGAAAATCGCTGTGCTGTCAATGCTCTTTTAGTGCTCGTTCCATGCTGCGCGTATCTTCGCGCTCTTTTAGGGCGGCTCGTTTGTCGTAGCTCTTTTTACCCTTGGCGGTGGCGATGCGCACTTTGGCAATGCCCTTTTTATTCAGGAAGATGGAGAGCGGAATGATCTGGAGCCCCTTTTCGGCTTTTAATTTGCGGAGCGTTTCAATTTCCCGTTTGTGCATCAGGAGTTTGCGCGGCCGCTTCTCTTCGTGATTGTGGATGTTGCCAAATGAATAGGGAGCGATTGCGGAGCCGATCAGCCAAACTTCAGATCCTCGCACGTCGATGAAGGCGTCTTGGAGCGCGCCGCCGTGATTGCGGAGCGATTTGATTTCGGTGCCCTGTAGAGCGATCCCAGCTTCCCAGGTGTCGAGAATCTCATAGTCGTGGCCCGCTTTGCGGTTCGAGACGAGCTCGGAGGAAGGCTCTTTACCCATTTTTGTCCCTTTTTGGACGTAATCCCGCCAAAAGAAGCGCGCTCAATACCGTCCAGAACACGCCTTCTTCATAAGGCAGCGTCACGACGCTCACCACTGCAAGTTTAAGTCCAATCCAGCCAATCATGAGATACGCGCTCGTTTCGAGGCGGGGGAAGCGCTGAAGCAGGCTACTCATGATGTGCGCGGCATAGCGGACGGCGAAAAGGCCAAGCATGCCTCCAGCATAGGCAATCCAAAGCTTAGGATGCAGCGAGCTGATCGAAGGGGAGCCAGCCCCGATGAATGCGAGGGCGGCCACAATCGAATCTACAGCAAACGCGAGATCAAAAAACTCGATGAGAAGCACTGTTTTCCAAAACGACGCCGGTTTTAACGACAGCGCGTTTTTCCGTTTGGAGAAATGGCGCGCTGCCAAATAGAGCAAGTAAATGCCCCCGAATCCTTGGACCCAAGAGTATTGTAAAATGAACGAAATCAACAGCAGCGCGCCTGCGCGAAATGCAAAGGCCGACAACGTCCCAATCCAAAGCGCCTTGGCCCGTTGATGGATGGGAAGCGCGTGGCTAAGCATTGCGAGTACGATGGCGTTGTCTGCGGATAAAATGATTTCAAGAAGGGCCAGGTAGGCGAGTCGTGGGGCGTCGAGGAGCTCGAAGGTTTGACCGAGCATCGCTCTCACTCCTCAAAAAGAAATCGACCGAATGGAGTGACTGAGAAGCATTCTTTGCCCTGAAAAACGCCAGGCGCCGTAATGCCGCATTCAAAGAGCCACTCAAATGCAATCGCGTGAAGGAAAACCTTTTCCTCTTCCGAGTAGACGGGGGTCGTGTATTTCCAATGCTTTCCCGTCCGCTGAAGTACGATGACGGACGATTCGCTCAACGGAACCAAAACGCCTCGGAAAAATTCGTCAAACAAGATCCACCCGCGGTGCAAAACCCGTTTGATCGCTTTTTCAGCTTCGCGGATGTTGCGCTCCGTCGCAATTTCCGAAGAGATGCGCGTGCGCAAAATCTGGTTGTGAGGATGGCGATACAAATAAAGGGCCTTGTTTTCCAGGCTCATGTCGAGCCATTCTTTCGCAGCTTCCGTGGCGCTCAAACGCCCTTCGATCTCTTCGACGAGTTTGACCAATTTAAGCTTTTCGATGAGATGCCCATTTCCCTTTTTCAATTGGGGCTTCAATAAAAGGGCTTCTAGCTCTTCAACAAAGGCAAAATCGCTCGCATGCTTCCTCTGGATGCTGCCTTGAGCAAGCGTGTGGGCGTCTGTACTTTTCAAAAACTCCAAATACTGGCTCCATTCATAAAACGGAGTGATGATCTCTTCCCAATGATCGTCTTCGCGCACATAGCGCACGCAGCACACAAAGCTAAATTCAAGCAAGAGCATGATCTCTTCGAACGTCTCGCGGCTCAAGTTGTACTTCGCGATCAAATCGCTCGACGAGACTTTGCTCCCTTCAGCGCTCAAAACCTCCTGCATGATCGTATGGGCCAGCGGATTGGCAAAATGAAGCTCATGGAGATAGCGTTGAAAAATCTGAGGAGAGAGCAAATGCTTTTCGACAATCGATTCAAAGATATTGCTCGAGGAGCGGGGAATGGAATACCACAAAGGGAGCACATGGATGGGCACCTTGTGCAAAAGCCCCTGCAAAAACTCCATGTCCGGCTTAAATTCCGCAGAAAAACGCTGCAGCTCAAACTCGAAATACTTGCGAAGCTCTTTATCGGCAAGAAACGCCTCTGCATCTTGAGAGAGGAGCCCCACCTTCACCAGTTTCTGCAGAACCGGCCGAATCGCCTGCTCAGAAACATCCAAACTGCGAGCCAGCTTCTTGGGGATAATTCGAAGAGGGCTAAAGAGGATTTCCTCTAGGACATCGACATCAAACGGGGTGAAATCAGCCAAAAACGTTCGCAAAGCGATGTCTTGGCGGCTGTTGTAATCGGCGAGGTTGATCTTATGTTTCTTGGGAGAAGTTAATTCGAGCATAGCGTCACTATAGCCGACGTGTGCGAAATCTACAAGTGATCCCGAGTACAGGGCGATTATTTTCGTTCAAGCCATGTGCGATTTTTTAAGGGATTAGGTTCAGTAGAGCCAGCCCGCAAAAGTCCTGACCTTAAGAAAAATCGCCCTTTTGAGCCATTTTGTCCTCCGGGCTGGTTCGCTACTTCGGACCTTCTTATGTTTTGGGCCCTACTCGGCTTCGAGTTGTGCTCGGGGGTGGGCAGGCCGCCAAAGGAGTTCGTTGCTTTTTTGTGAAAAATGACAAAAAAATCGACGTATTTTTGTGGAAATATCACGTTTTCCGAACATACCGTTGAATGGTAATGGATAAAAAGGCAATATAGGCTTATGGAAAGAGAGTTTTATCAAAAGTTGCTTCAATGGAAAGGCTCAAATTTACGTAAGCCATTGGTATTAAGAGGGGCTCGACAGGTAGGTAAAACCTATATTTTGACCGAATTTGCAAAGCGAGAGTATGAGGACTATGTCTATATCAATTTTGATGAAATCCCTCACTTCGCAAGTTTTTTTAATGAAGATTTAGATCCTGACAGAATTATCAAGGAACTCAATCTCTATTTCAAAAAAAAGATCCTTCCTGGTTCTACGCTCATCATATTAGACGAAATTCAGGAATGTCCTCAGGCTTTAGCATGCCTGAAATATTTTTGTGAAAAAAAGAATGAGTATCATTTGGCTACAGCCGGTTCTTTGCTCGGAGTGAAGTTGACGAAGGGATTTCCTGTTGGCAAAGTCAACTTTCTCGATCTTGCTCCCTTGAATTTTTTTGAATTTTTGATTGCAATTGGCGAGCAGGAATTAGCTGGAATGCTCGGAGGAATGGATCATCCAAAACCGATCTCGGAAATATTTCATAACAAGTTAACCTCTCTTCTAAAATATTACTTTATCATAGGGGGTATGCCAGAAGCTGTTGCTGCCTATTTGAAAACAGAAAACTTAAGCCAAGTCAGAGTGGTACAAAAAGAAATTTTGGACGCTTATGTATTAGATTTTGCAAAACATGCGCCAAAAGATGAGGTCATGAAAATTATGGCTATCTGGGACTCTGTCCCTAGTCAATTGGCTAAAGAGAATA
>CAYGHT010000162.1:0-3695 GCA_964349755.1 uncultured bacterium | reverse complement strand
GATTGTTTAATTGCGTAAGGATCAGCGACCTGCATCGAAAAAAGTTCGTGAGCTTAATTGCCTTTTTTTCGTAAGATGCTGTTTTTCAACCAAACGTAAATGGAGGTTATTTATGCGTAAATTCATCCCAGCAATGATCTTGGCTACAACTCTTGGCTTTGCAGAAGCTCCAGCGACAACACCTGCCGCAAAACCGGCAACAACACCTGCCGCGAAATCGGAAAGCATCGCTGTTGTAACAGCTACCGAAGAGACAAAGAAGTCTGAAGAAGTTGCACAAAACGAAAAAGTGCAAACTCCAAAAGCCAAGAAGTAAGCTGAAAGTTTCAGCCCGCAAAACCTTGCGGGCTGACTGTCTAGACACAGCTTTGTTGCATAATTCAGGCATCTTTAAAAGTTATAACCACAGAGAGCACAGAGAACACAGAGAAAAGGTACAAAAATGTGCGTTTCGCACCTCTCTAGTTCTCTGTGCTCTCTGTGGTAAACCCTGATCACTAATGCCAAGTCAGGCTAGATGCTGACTGGTACTCGGTTACCCGAGTCTCGAAGAAGTTCTTTTCCTTTCCTAAATCAATGGTTTCGCTCATCCAAGGGAAGGGGTTTTTCGATTTGTAAATGGCTTTTAAACCAATCCGCTCAAAGCGGCGATCTGCGATGTGTTGGACGTAGTCGCGGAACATCGGCGCGGTGAGCCCTAAAATGCCGGTTGGTAGGCAATCTTGGGCGTACTGAATCTCGAGCTCGACGGCTTGTTTGATCTTTTCCACGATGTGCGCTTGGAATTGGCTCGTCCACAGATTGGGATTTTCTTCTTTGATGCCGTTGATCAGATCGATGCCGAAGTTTAGGTGGACGGTTTCATCGCGCAAAATGTACTGGAACTGCTCGCCAACGCCTACCATGCGGTTTTGTCTTAAGAAAGAGAGGATCATCGCAAAGCCGCTGTAGAAGAAGATTCCTTCCATGATGATGTAGTAGCCGATCACATTCTCTAAGAATTTCTGAGCGCCTTCTGGGGTTTCCGTGGTGAATCCCGGCTTGAGGATTTCCTCGGTCAGATGCATCTCGAATTTGTCTTTGTTGTGAATGGTATTGACTTCGTTGTACATGTTGAAGACCTCGCCGTGATCGATCTGCAGCGATTCGACGATGTACATGAATGCATGGGTGTGGATGGCCTCTTCAAAGCCCTGGCGCAGCAGAAACTGGCGCGCTTCGGGGTTGGTGACGTGGCGGAAGATGGCGAGCACAATGTTGTTGCCGACCAGGCTCTCTGCAGTCGAGAAGAAGCCGAGGTTGCGCAAGATGACGCGTCGTTCGGCATCGCTCAACGTCTTTGATTTCCAAAGTTCGATGTCTTTGCCCATCGGCACTTCATTGGGCATCCAGTGGTTTGCGCACCCGTTGATGTAGTGTTCCCATGCCCATTTGTATTTGAGGGGCATGAGCTGATTGACATCGACTGCGTGGCAGTTGATGAGCCGCTTCTGATCGACGTTGACCCGTTTTTCGGTTCCTGATTGATTCATGGTATCGCCCTTTTCCTTTTGTCTTTGTTGCATAATTCAGTACCCATTCAAACCATTGATGGTAAAAAGGTTATAACCACAGAGGGCACAGAGAACACAGAGAAAAGAGGATGCTCTGTGTTCTCTGTGCCCTCTGTGGTAAACCCTTATAATTACTGACAGCTCTCGCAGCCCTCGCCGCCGATTTTGCACGCTTTAGGCGCTTCTTCTTCGCGCTCGATTTTGATGTTGCTCGAAGCCGACTTGGCTTTCATCCAACGAGGTTGCAGGCCCCGTTTATTGATGTCCACTGTAGATTTTTCGATCTGGGTCGCCCCTAAGGAGCGAAGGTAATAGAACGTTTTAATCCCTTTTTCCCAGCCGAGCATGTACATCTGGTGGAGTTTTTTTCCGCTCGCTTCGGCTAAATACAGATTGAGCGATTGGCCCATGTCGATCCATTTTTGGCGTCTGGCTCCACACTCGATGATCCATTCGGGCTCGATCTCGAAGGCGTTGAGAAAGAGCGTCCGAACGTCGAGTGGGATCCGCTCGATTTCGCGGATGGAACCGTCGAAGTATTTGAGGTCGTCGACCATTTCTTCATCCCAGAGGTTGAGCTCTTTCAGTTTTGCAACCAAGTAGGGATTGGCGATGGTGAATTCGCCTGAGAGATTGGATTTGACGAATAGGTGCTTGTAGATGGGCTCAATGGATGGGATGGTGCCGGTGATGTTGGCGATGGTTGCAGTGGGGGCAATGGCCATTGTATTGGAATTGCGCATGCCGTGTTTTTTTACTGCCGCACGGACAGGCTCCCAATTGAGGCTCATGGAGCGGTCGACATCGATGGGTAGACCGCGCTCTTTTTCGAGCACATCGAGGGTGTCGATTGGAAGCAGGCCCCGATCCCACTTAGAACCTTTGTACGTCGGATAGGTGCCCCGCTCTGCCGCAAGCTCTGTGGAGGCGAGAATTGCGTAGTAGGAGATCATCTCCATGCTCTTGTCTGCAAATGCGACGGCTTCATGGCTCGCATAGCTGATGCCTTGAAGGTAGAGAGCGTCTTGGAAACCCATCAGTCCTAAGCCAATGGGGCGGTGGCGAAGGTTGGAGTTTTTCGCCTCGACAGTGGGGTAGAAGTTGATGTCGATCACGTTGTCGAGCATCCGCACGGCAGTCCGAATGGTTGCAGAGAGCCGCTTTTCGTCGAGCCCTTTGGGGCCAACGTGCATGGCCAAATTGATCGATCCGAGGTTGCATACAGCGGTCTCTTGCGCCGACGTATTCAAAAGGATCTCAGTGCATAGATTCGAAGAGTGAACGACGCCTACATGGTCTTGGGGCGAGCGGATGTTGGATGGATCTTTGAATGTGATCCACGGATGGCCTGTTTCAAAGAGCATGCTCAACATTTTTCGCCACAGTTGGAGCGCCTCAACCCGTTTGAAGAGCTTGAGTTTGCCGCTGTCGGCCATCTTTTCATAAGTGGTGTAGCGAGTTTCAAAGGCGCTGCCGTACAGGTCGTGCAAATCTTTCACATCGCTTGGAGAAAAGAGGGTCCACTGGCCCCCTTCGCGCACGCGCTTCATGAATAGGTCGGGAATCCAGTTTGCCGTGTTCATGTCGTGGGTGCGGCGCCGCTAATCGCCCGTGTTTTTGCGCAGCTCCAAGAAGTCTTCGATATCGAGGTGCCAGGTCTCGAGATACGCGCACATGGCCCCCTTGCGTTTGCCGCCGTTGTGGGCAAGTCCTGAGCTTGTCATGTACGATGCATCTCCTTCCACTTTGAGATCGTATACGAAGGGCAGAGCGTCGATGGGCGTCGAGCGTTTGACGCGGCTGAAGAGGTAATTTTGGTGGGTGATCCAATTGTGTTTTGTCAATGGCTTGGCTCCAACGCGGGTCGCGAGCTCCTCGATGGCTGGGATTCGGAGGTCGTAGGAGGTTGTTTCGCCATTAAAGACGGCCGTGGAGCCGTCGGAGCGCGTTCCAGTGTGTGCAGATTTGCGTACGCGGAGGTTTGCAGCCGTTGGCACACCGAGTCGGAGCATTTGGTAGCGCATGCCTTCAATCAGCGCTTCGGAGGTGTTGCAGAAGGTGATTTCCACTTCTCGGGAGACGTTGCCGTCGGTTTCCAAAAGTCCTTGGACGAGAGCGAGGGTGTGTGGGCGGGGTAAATGG
>CAYGHT010000161.1:0-3719 GCA_964349755.1 uncultured bacterium | reverse complement strand
GATATACAATCTCGCTGATTTCTTCGGCCTGTTCATTTCGCCTTATGGATCGGCTCCCAAAGGCCCAAAACATTGCCTTCAGTATCCGAAACGTACGCATAATAGCCATGCTCCCCGATCTCTTTCTTCGGCATGACCACCTTGCCGCCAGCTGCCACCGCTTTCTCAATGTACTTATCGACCGAACGAACTTCGACCGCGATCGCAGGACCTCGAACCTCAGGCGTCCGCTTCATCATCCCGCCGTTGATGGCTCCCCGCTCCGTTGGCATCTGTTTGTCATCTACAGGAACCGTCCGTATCCCGATGTAATCCATCCCTGGGTAGTCTTCCATCTGCCAACCAAAAATGGCATAAAACTTCTTGGCGCGCGATGCGTTGTCTACAGGAATGTCAAAGTGAACGACTTTATCCATGATGTGCCTCCTTAAATTTCGGAAAACATCATGGAGAGCTGAGCTGATTTTTGCAAGTAGACGCAGTCCCTGCGTATCCTTCGACCAACTCTCACAAGATCACAACTTGTTCAGCGAGAATTCGATCCCGAATCCTGCAATAAATCGAATTGTAGGTGATCACGTCTACTTTGCGATTTAAGGCTTCTTCCAGATCGGATTTTAGATCCACCAAGTCGAAAAGGGACTTAAAGTTTGTTTGGTACTCAATCAGAAAATCGACGTCGCTTTTAGATTTTGCGCAGCCGCGCGCAAAAGAGCCGAAAATCGCAGCTCGTTTGACTTCGTGCTTTCTCAACACAGGCAAGGCTTTTTTCTTGATCCAACCGATGGAGTAGTGGATCTTCGTTTTTCTCACCACATTTTAAATTCTGGGCTCACCGCCGACCGCTCCATTCGGCTGAGCCAAATTGCGGTGATACGCGCCCTTGATTTTCTTGGCTTGCATTTCCCGTGCAGCGCTCAAGATCTTGATCCCCTTCTCGACGTGGTCGGCGGAGTATTTTTCGAAGATCATCTGGGAGCTTTGCTTGGTTTTGATTCCGTCTTGGTTCAGTGGGAGATCCGAGACCAATAACAGCGCTCCCAACGTGAATTTGCGCTTGTAGCTTGCGGCAAAGAGCGTGGCGCACTCCATCTCGATGCCTTGTGCTTTCGTCGCCTTCAAGCGGTTTTTGAACTCTTCGTTGAATTCCCAAAAGCGCATGTTCGTCGTGAAGGTGATGCCGATGTGGTAAGTGGCTTTTTCTTGCTCGAGGACGTCGGTGACTGCTTTTTGCATGAGGAAATTGGCAAGCGCGGGCACTTCGATGGGGAAGTAAAAGTCCGAGGTCCCCTCTCCTCGAATGGAGGCGACTGGGACGAGGTAGTCGCCCACTTGGTAGCGCCGTCTTAAACCGCCGCACATGCCGAGCAGAACACTTGCTCGGATGGGGAGAAATGAACAAATGTCCACCACGAGGGCGGCGGCAGGCGATCCGATCTTGAAGTCGAGAATACTCACTTCCTCTTTAGGGCAGTGCGCCACTTTGAACATCGAGCCCTCGTGAATGGGCACAGAGCGGCTCTGAGCGAAGTATTCGACATAGCGGGGAAAGTTCGTCAGGATCAGGTTCGAATGGAATTGGGCGACCTCACAGCCCGAATACCGCTCAAGCGTTTGGCGCGCGATTTCAGCTTCGTGGGGATTGTGCTCCATGAATTGAAGTGTAGCCCCAAGAGCTTTTGGAGTCCAGCGTTGCGTTTTAAGATTTGCGCCGCCATAATTTGCCGTTTTGCAACTTAAATGGAGCCCCCTAATGTCCGCTAGCACCAACGAAATTCGCGTCGGCATGAAAGTCGAAGTCGACAGAGAGCCGTACCTCATCATCAGCAATGAATTTGTGAAGCCGGGCAAAGGGAATGCGTTCAACCGGATCAAGATGAAAAACATGGTCAATGGCCGCGTGGTGGAGCGAACGTACAAGTCGGGAGACAAGCTCGACTTGGCAGACATCGAAGAGGCCCAGATGCGCTTTTTATTCAAAGACGCCGATGGAGCCACGTTCATGGACGAGAAAACCTTTGATCAGGTGACGATGAGCAATGAGCTCTTGGGACCGATCCAGCAGTGGCTGATGGAAGAGACTGTTTTCCAGGTCGTTTTCTACAAGGGCAATCCGATCGAAGTGACCCCTCCTACGTTCATGGAAATGATCATCACGGACACTGCGCCAGGCGTTCGGGGCGACACCTCGGGCAGAGTGCTGAAGGCAGCGACCACGGAGACGGGATCCAAAATCCAAGTGCCTATCTTCGTCGATCAGGGTGAAAAAGTGAAAGTGGACACCCGCACTGGCGAATACGTCTCGCGCGTCAACCCGTGAGTGCTTTGCTCAAAGACCGCGCGGCCATGCTCGCGCGCGCCCGTGCATTCTTCTCTCAGCGCGGCCTACTGGAGGTCGATTGCTGCGCTCTTCAGTCTTGCGCTCCCATCGATTCCAACATCGATGTCATGGAAGTCTCCATCACAACGCAAACGACTGCCTTCCTCCACACCTCCCCCGAATATGCGATGAAACAGCTTTTAGCCGCAGGGTCTGGCGATATCTTTTATCTCGGCCACGTCTATCGCCAGGGGGAAATTGGCCGCTTGCACAGCCCCGAGTTCACGATGGCCGAATGGTACCGCATCGGCATTCGTTTTGAAGAAATGATCGCCGAGACCTGTGGGTTCATCCAGCTCTTCTTGGGCGATTTGCCTGTGCGCATCCTCAGCTACCGCGCCGCGTTTGAAGCGTATGCAGGCATCGATTACACCGCCGCCAATTTAGTGGACGTTGCACGCGCCCTCCAACCAACGCTTGCCTGTCAAACCTGGTCGCAAGATGCCCTGCGGCATTTTATCCTGACCCATGCAATCGAGCCCAAATTAGGAAACGGAGAGCTCACCGTGCTCTGCGACTACCCGCCCTCTGAAGCGGCGCTTGCCTGTGTCGTACAAAAAAATGGCGAATCCGTCGCCGAGCGCTTCGAAATTTACTCGCAGGGCGTCGAGCTTGCCAACGGCTATCACGAGCTCAACGACCCTCAAGAGCTGCGCCGACGATTCATCGAAGAAAACGCAAGCCGCCGCGCAGCGTCCAAGACGAGCTACGATCTCGATGAAGCGTTCCTAGCCGCCCTCGGCCCCAAATTCCCCGACTGCTGCGGAGTCTCCGTCGGCTTCGATCGCCTGATGCTGCTCCGCCACGGGTGTGGCTCACTGAATGAAGTGCTAGTGTCTACTTCAATAAATTAGGGCTATTAGTTGCCATGCCTTTTCCAGCCTGGCCTCATGCTCGCGCTCAACAGCTTAAAAAAGCTGTATTCGCGCTCCGCATGTGGCCATGCAGAAAAATGCAAGGCAACTAATAGCCCTAATTTATTGAAGTAGACACTAGCCTCACCGCCAAGCTTGAACGATCGGCACCACGCGGCCCTTGCTAAATGACTTCTTCGTAACGCGCAGGCCAATGGGACTCTGGCGACGCTTATATTCGGCCGCATGGATCTTGCGCACGATTCCCTCCACAAAGGCCACCTCACAGCCCCGCTTAATCCCAATTTCTTTAGGGGACATCCCTTCCTCCACAGAATCTGCGATGATGGGATCGAGGATCTCATAGGGGGGTAACGTGTCCGCATCCTTCTGGTTGGGTCTGAGCTCGGCGCTCGGCGCTTTTTCTAAGATGGAGCGAGGAATCACCTCTACTTCTCGGTTGATGAAGCGAGCCAGCTCATACA
>CAYGHT010000160.1:0-3730 GCA_964349755.1 uncultured bacterium | reverse complement strand
CGGGCAATTTAGGTACATAGTGATCCCTTAGAGGGGCAGCCGGGAGCTCCATTTTTTGCCTAAACAAAGCGTCTAAGTCGTAAACCGGAAAATTGAGCACGTGAGGAGAAATGCCAGGTCGATCCTCCAACACAATTTGGAGAGGCGTTTTACCTGCTTTGGAGTAGTTTGGGCGCACAAAATTGTAAAAGTACTGGAAGGCTTGAAGCTTTTGGAAAAAAGCTCCTCGAGAATCGAAGGATTCAAGTTCAAAAAGTTCTCGCTCTATTGTGGAATGAAAGCTCTCTACGTCAGCATTCGCGTTGCATAATCCTGGAGGAATGTACTGGTGAGTGGCGCCAAACTTCATGACAATTGTATTCACAAAGCCAGGTGTCTTCACGTCTTTTTTCTTAGCGCCAAATTCGCTTCCATTGTCGGTCTGAATGATCACATCTTTGAGGTCGATGTCAAAACTCTTGAGATGGCTTAGATACGTCTCTGTCAGCATTGTTGAATACTGTTCGCTGTACTCATCGGCAAATGCCACGATCGTAAAGCCGCTTTTTGTGTCTCGAAGAGTGTATTCATATTTTGGTAATTTCTCAGCTGTCATTTGAGGCCAGTAATAGGGAATGTCATAGAGATGCTTCACGTCTTCTTGGTGGTGAGTCAAGCTTTGATATTTTGCTTTTATGTCCCTGAGATCTTGCTTAACGCGGTACTTCTTCTTTTGCTTGCGCACAAGCCCTTGTTCTTTCAGTACTCGATGAATCGCACCAGTTGAGGCTTTCAGAGAGGGATTAAAATGCTTAAGGCGTTTTGGGCCGTAGCAAGGTGCAACCTTGCGTCTCTCAACAATTCGTTCCTCCATTTCCTTCGAAATCTTATGAGGACGCCGATGCGGCGCTCGACTCTTGTTTACAAGCGATCCTGTGCCTTTTGTTTCAAAGCGTCTTTTCCACGTACGCACTGTTCGTGGATCACAGCCATAACGCCGCGCTGCTGGCTTCACACCGTGCTGTTGCGCATAGCGCACGATCTTTTGCCTGATGAGAATTTGTCCGTTTGGGCTTCTGTTAAAAAGCATGGCGCAGTATGGTGTCCTTAAATCGGCTTTTAGCTCTGACTTCATAGTCCCTCTTGGCTGTGGGTTTCCTACTTCAGCTCAATGGACTGTGAAGTCTTTTATTTACAAGCTCTGTCGGGGGTTTATCACCCCCCGCTCCCCCGTCTCCCGCACTTCGCTTCGCTCCGTTTGGGCTCTATAAAATTATTTTTAGGTGTGATTGAGGGGGAAGCCCCCTCAAACTCCCCCATTGCTCTTGAGGAGGGTGAGAAAGATTCTGAGGCACTCAATCAGCCTCTCTTGGTAAATTTCCCCAAAGCACCGAAGGGGGGTCATTCTGACCAGGGTCAGGGGGTCAATATGTTCCAGTATACTTCCGCGCGAGAAGTAATCCAAATTCCAATCAATGATGCAAGCAGCTAGAAAACAGATGCTTGTACAATATCACATTTCTTAACTAGCTTAAAACCAGCTAAATACGACTATTCAGCCCAGATTTAATTAACAACGTTATTAAAAATAATAAGTTTACATTATTAAGTTTAATTAAATAAATTTATATAGTATAATTGTATTAATTTATTAATAATGGAGTAATTATGACAAGCCACACTGTGTCTAAACCATCTACTAGCGGCGCCCAATTCCTTCCTGAAGACGCATTTACGCAAGTGCTTCCCTTCATTGATTCTGTGGAGCTGGCAGCCATCGAAGGAGTGTGCCATTCGTGGCGCAAGATGATTGGATCAGAAGATCAGCACATCTGGAAAAACCGCCCTGAAGTAAACCCAAGCGATTATACACAGCAAGATCTGGCAGTTGCCTTAAGCGCCCATCATTCTGAAAATTCCGGCACAATCACCGATCCTACCATACTCAAACTCATCGGCGCGTACGCAGATAGCCCTCTCAGCTATAAACAGCTGGTCACAAGGGCATGTTTGGAAGAGGTAAGCGTAGACACTCGCATCGCCGAAGAAGACGTTGGAAGACTGGGGCAAACGTTGTATCTTTTTGCTGCGAGACGCAAGCAAAATAGCGAAGAATGGATCGCAGGCAACCTTCCCCTCCATTCCCTCTTCAATAAATTTGGAAATTGCAAAGAATACGAAAGCACCATCCACATAAGATTCGACAATCAACACCGTGTGTTGAAGCTTGTCACTCGCGATGAGTTCCAAAACGAGCCAGACCTCCTTCCTATGCAAATTACACGCCTAGTGGAAACTCTCCTTTCCCTCGACGTGATCACTCAAACCGAAGTCGACGAATCGGTTGCCTCAGCAACCAAAAAGGTTGTGGGCGAATGGCTCGACGACTGAACTCAAAGTTTTTGAGATTTAAGAATTTTCTTTGAGTTGCGCTCAAGCGCACGATCGTGTTAAACTTTTTCCCATGGGTTTTATTTCATTTGACCGATTGACAAATACCACCCTTGCGGTTGGCGGCATCGCTGTTGTGGGGGGCATAGCAGTGGGCTCGCCGCTCGCCTTGCTGATTGCGAAGGTTGGCGCCGTGATGGGAGTCATCGCGCTCCTTGCTAAATGCCTAAAGTCTGTGTGGGTAGTTGACAAGCCGGAGCCGCCATCAGTATTCGAAATCCGCAACAGCGTGGCTTTTCCAAATAACATGCATGCAATGCAGCCGCACCAAAACCAAACTCCACCTGCCCAGCAAGTTTTGGCGCCAAGAAGCGAACGGCCTGCACTTTTGCAGAATCCTTCAGTGACTCCACTCTCTGAGTCTTCTTCATCGACACTCTCTCTAAATATGACTCTTCCTCAAAGCTCTTCTGCTGAGATTGCGCCACAGACGGTGGTAACGCCTAAGGCTGCTGCGATTGAGCCGGACATCACTTCAGAGCTCTCTTTGCATTTGCGAGACTTGCCCATTGATTTAATCAAAGAGATTGCGACCTACAGCAAACCTTTTTTCCCCGTACGTGTGGGCACTGTGCAGATTCAAAAGGCCCCGCTCAAGAAGGATTCGCTCCCCCAATCTGAGTACTGGAAGCAGCGAGGCTATGCAATATTCATTCGGGTTAGAATGAATATTGGTACGCGTTCACTGGGGTATGAGTCTAATGAAGCATTTCTTCCGCTTCAATTCATGCTCAAGCAAGGAGCAGTCTTCAAGGAGGATAAGACACTCCTTCTCGACAACTGCATCGACAACAAGACAATAAAAAGCGCAGGTGACGTCCTTCGCTTCATTGATCGAGGCACTCCATTTGTTTTGACATGTGTTGATTCTGGGAAAGCGTCAGGCACCAATTTCCAGTGGCAAGCGAGGTCGAAAATCAAGACGCTAATCATCAACGACCCATCAATGAAAAGTGACATTAACAAGCTAGGCCAGACAGCAAGCACCACTCCATGGGTCGATGGCCCCGCTCCCGATCCACTTCCCGCGGATATGACCGCTTAACTGAGCTCAGCGCAACACACTCTTTCTTCTCCCCTCACCCTTCCGCAACGACCCATCAAATACTGCCCATACTCATTGTTCCCATAGCGGCGTGCTAGCTTTTCCAAACCCTCACGGTCAATCCAGCCCATCTCGAAGGCGATTTCTTCGAGGCAGGCGATTTTGATTCCTTGGCGCTCTTGGATGGCTTGGACGAATGCGCTGGCTTGGGCGAGGGCTTCGAAGGTGCCGGTGTCGAGCCAGGCGTGGCCGCGG
>CAYGHT010000159.1:0-3731 GCA_964349755.1 uncultured bacterium | reverse complement strand
GGATGAATACCGAAAACACATCGAAAAAGATCCTGCGCTGGAACGGAGATTTCAAAAAATCATCGTTCAACCTCCGAATGCAGATGAGAGCATCTCGATTTTGATGGGGCTTAAACCCAAGTACGAAGAGCACCACAAGTGCGTCTATAGCGAAGCGGCCATCAAGGCGGCTGTGACGCTCTCCGACCGGTACATCTCGGGCCGTTTCTTGCCCGATAAGGCGATCGATCTCGTCGATGAGTCGGGAGCGCGGGCGCGCATCACGATCATGCACCAGCCGAAAGAGCTGGCCGATTTTGAGCAGAAAATTGAAGAGGCCAGACTCGCAAAAGAAGAGGCGATCGGCCATCAAGAGTACGAAAAGGCAGCAAAACTTCGCGATACAGAAAAAACCATGCGCGAGAACTTACAAAAATCGCGCTCTGAATGGGAATTGCACAAAGACGAACATCAGCCCATTGTCGATGAAGAAGACATCGCCAACATTGTGGCCAAGCAAACGGGAATCCCTTTAACGCGACTCACCCAGGGCGAGACCGAAAAAGTTCTGAAGATGGAAGAGATCCTGAAGGGTAAAATCATCGGCCAAGACGATGCGTTGAGCACCGTCTGCCGCGCGATTCGCCGCAGTAAAGCCGACATCAAAGATCCGAATCGCCCCATCGGCGCCTTTTTATTCCTCGGACCTACCGGCGTGGGCAAAACCCACATGGCGCGGCTCCTTTCGTCGTACATGTTCGGCGGTGAAGACGCGTTGATCCAAGTCGATATGTCTGAGTACATGGAGAAATTTGCGATCAGCCGAATGACCGGCTCGCCTCCTGGCTATGTGGGCTATGAAGAGGGCGGCCAGCTCACGGAACAAGTCAGACGTCGCCCCTATTGCGTCGTCCTCTTTGACGAGGTGGAAAAAGCACATCCCGATGTGATGAATCTCCTCCTTCAGATCCTGGAAGAGGGTCGTCTCACGGACTCGGTCGGCCGCAAGATCGATTTTCGCAATACGATCATCATCATGACGTCCAATCTCGGGGCAGATCTCATCCGCAAATCGACGGAAGTGGGGTTTGGCGCGAAAGAAAATATGATGGACTACAAGTCGATGCAAGAGAAGATCGAATCGTCCGCGAAGAAACACTTTAAACCAGAGTTCATCAACCGCCTCGATGGCCTGGTCATTTTCCGAACGCTCGATAAACCAGCGCTGCGCCAAGTCATCGAACTGGAATTCAACAAATTGAAAAATCGTCTGGAGAAAAAGAAAATCGGAGTCGTCATCGACGATGCGGCGCGCGATTGGCTGGTCGAAAAAGGGTATTTACCCGAGATGGGAGCCCGTCCGCTCCGCCGCATGATCGAGCAATATCTCGAAGATCCACTCGCCGAAAAGCTGCTCCAACACCCCAACGATGAGAAAAAGTACCTCATCTCCGTGAAAGATGGGGCGATCGTATTCCTCGATCAAGCGAATGGCAGCCAGAAGAAAGAGACGGCGCTAGCGAAGAGCTAAGGGACCAATACTCAAGTGGCTTTCCCACTGGCGAACGAATTCGAGTAGTTCGGGCTTGGCTGGGGCTCCTTTGAGAAATGCGAGGTTCTCAGCGCTGCGGCTTAAATGGGCGAGCTTTGCGAGCAAGTGCAAATGCCGCTTGCCGTTGCAAGCAAAGAGAAAAAAGAGCACATCGACGGGTTGACCATCCAACGCTCCATATTCAATTGGCTCTTGAGGAAAGACCACAGACACCACATCGAATGCGCCTTTGAGAAGGAAGTCGCGCGTGTGGGGTACTGCAATGCCGTTGGAAAGAGCGGTTGGCATCAGCTGCTCGCGATCTAAGAGCAATTCTGTGATCACTTCGGCGTCGAGATTGAGGTCCAGCGCGATGCGCTGCATGGCGGTGCGAATGACCTCTTCTTTGGTCGAGCCTGGCACTTCTGCATAAACTCCACCTTTGTGGATGGCTCGATAGAGACTAAAGTGGTTGAGACCGAGCGGCTCTCTGGGCGTCTCGACCTTCCAGTCCTCTCGACTCTGTTTATAACCAAGGACCCAATCTTCAATTTCGCTTCGGCTGAAGCGGTATTGCTGATGAAGCCGATAGTGGGGAATCTTGCTCTCGCGGATCCAGCGCTGCACAGTCTCTTCCGAGACATTGAGTAGCGTTGCGACATCTTCCAGTTTTAGGTCCATAAAATTTATTTATCCTTAATAACAGCGAACCTGCATATGAGGTTCTATAAAATGGGGTGTAAGCTAACAAAACGGAACTATTTTTGAAAGAGTGCGATGACTTCGTCGGCTGTTTGTGCCTTCAACAGCTCCTTGCGCAGATCTGCGTCTTTGATGGCCGTCGTGAGTTGTGAGAGAATTTGAAGGTACTCGGACTGCCGATCGTCAGGTCCGCCAATCAAGAAAATGAGCCGAACAGGCGCTTTGTCCAATGCGTTCCAGTCGATTCCCTTTTGGCGTTGAATTCCAATCGCTATAAAAAAATCGCGTAAATCCCCGAGCTTTGCGTGTGGAACGGCAACGCCCATGCCGATTCCCGTTGAAACGATCTGTTCGCGATGCAAGAGGGCGCTACGGAAATGGTTTCGATTGGGAAGCTTGCCCTCTTCGTCGAGGAGCGTCAAGAGAACATCAATTGCTTCATCGCGCGAAATAGAGTCTAAAAAAGCAACAAGCCTCGCGTCGAGATAGCTTGCGATTTGCATGTTACTTCACCCCTGTGTGACCAAAGCCGCCATCTCCTCGACTCGTGGAACTTAAGGCGGTTTGCACGACAAAGTCAGCGATCAAAACAGGGGCCAGAACCAGTTGCGCAATGCGCATGAGTGGAACTACTGTAAAGGGTTGAGGACCGCAATTGATCAATAGGACGGCGATTTCACCGCGATAGTCGGAGTCGATCGTTCCGGGCGCATTGAGCACTGTGACGCCGTGTTTCGCAGCGAGACCGCTACGGGGTCGGACCTGGAGCTCATAGCCTTCTGGAATTTCTGCGCGAACACCCGTTGGAATCATTGCCGTTTGACCCGGGGCCAAAATCATCGGTTCTTTGAGTGCAGCGCGCAAATCAGCTCCTGCAGCCCCTGGCGTCGCATAGAGAGGAATGAGCGCTTCGGAATCGACCTGGAGGGATAAACGGACTTTCATACTTTTGCTTCTTTTTCAATTTGCTTGAGAAGCTCTTGTAATGGCTCTGAAGGTTTTTTAGCAACACGATCTAAGAGAAGCCCCAAAAGCTGTGCGAGCTTTGGCTTTAGATCGGAGCGCTTCACAATGAGATCGAGCATTCCTTTTTCGAGTAAAAATTCCGATTTTTGCGCTCGAGGAGGCAGTTTCTGTCCGATGGTTTGCTCCACGACGCGAGGACCCGCAAAGGCCACCAATGCCTCAGGTTCCGCAATGATGATGTCGCCAAGTGTCGCAAATGACGCAGTCACCCCACCCGTGGTTGGATTCGTCAATATTGAAATGTAGGGAAGACGCGCTTCGTGGAGTTTCGCAAGAGCGGCGGACGTTTTCGCCATCTGCATCAGCGATAAAATGGACTCTTGCATCCGAGCGCCGCCGGAGGCCGAAACGAGGATGAGGGGCAATTGATGGAACGCCGCGTGCTCGATGAGGAGCGTGAGACGCTCCCCCATCACAGATCCCATCGACCCTCCCATGAAGGAAAAATCCAGGACGCCAAGGGCGATGGGACGGCTGTTGAGTTGACAGACGC
>CAYGHT010000158.1:830-3771 GCA_964349755.1 uncultured bacterium | reverse complement strand
TTCTCGATGAGATCAGCTGGATGGGCTCGAAGGATCCCACATTTTTGGGCAAACTCAAAATTGCGTGGGACCTTTATTTTACCAAAAATCCACAGTTGGTTTTGATTCTCTGTGGTTCGGTATCGAGCTGGATTGAAAAAAACATCTTGAGCAGCGAAGGGTTTTTAGGTCGAGTGTCGATGAATTTCTTCCTCGACGAACTGCCTTTGTATGAATGCAATGAGTTTTGGAATGCGGAAAGCTCGAGGGTTTCAGCGTTCGATAAACTCAAGGTGCTCTCGGTTACGGGAGGAGTTCCTCGGTATTTGGAAGAGATGATTCCAGCGCAAAGCGCTGAACACAACATTCATCGCATGTGCTTTCAGCAAGAAGGTTTTTTGTTCAGTGAGTTTGAATTCATCTTTTCCGATCTCTTTTCAAAGCGGAAGACTAAATACAAAAAGATTGTCGAGCGACTTGCGGAAGGGCCTTGTGAGATGAAGCAGATTTGCAAAGCGCTCGGGGTTCAAAAGAGCGGAGTTGTCACTAAGTATTTAAACGATCTAGTCGCTTGCGGATTTGTCTCTAAGGATTTCACCTGGCATCTCGAGACGTCGACCAAGTCAAAATTGAGTCAATTTCGCCTCAAAGACAACTATTTGCGCTTTTATCTCAAGTACATTGAGCCGAACAGAGATGAAGTTTTAAGGGATGCAATTAAACTGCCTGCACAGTGGCAAACAATCATTGGCTTGCAATTTGAGAATCTTGTGTTAGGCAATCGGAAGACGATCCAACGGATTTTGCAGATCGAACCGATGGAAATTTTGTACGACAATCCCTACTTTCAGAAAAAATCTAAGCAACGCCCAGGTTGCCAGATCGATTACATGATCCAGACGCGCCAGTCCACGTGTTATTTGTGCGAAATCAAATTCAGTGCGGAAAAAATTGGAAGCGAAGTCATTGGAGAGATAAAAAAGAAGATCGAGGCGCTTCAGGTTCCGTCGCACATTTCTATAAGGCCCGTGTTGATACACGTCAATGGAGTCGATGAAAAGCTCGTGCGAAGTGGTTTTTTTTCCAAGATCATCGACTTCCATCAGTTTCTTGAGCGGCCATGAGAGCAAAATCCTTAGGATGTTGCCTCTGTTTTTCACAAAAACCACCATCTTTTTGTGAAATTCAACAATAAAAAACTGTAAATTTCACGCTAGCCAAACTGCAAGTTATTTTTGATAAATGGTGTTAATGAGACTCAATCGTCCCCACACGCCCAGGCACAAACAGCCCGGCGTTGTAGCTCGAGCGAACAAAGGGCCCCGAATACACGTGGCGTAAGCCCAGTTTGAGGCCAAACGTCTCATACGCCTTGAATTGTTCTGGGGTCACAAACTCTTTCACCCGCAGCTTGCCTGAGCTTGCCTGAAGGTACTGCCCAATTGTGACGATGTCACAGCCAGCTTCGTGAAGATCGCGAAGGGTTTCTTCGACCTCTTCTCGCGTTTCGCCAAGTCCGACCATGATGCCCGACTTCACAAAAATCGCCTGTCCAGATCGTTTCGCGTGGCTCAAGACGCCGAGCGTCCGGTCGTATTCGGCTTTGTGGCGGATGCGGGGGCTCAACCGTCGGACGGTTTCGAGGTTATGGTTGAACACTTCGGGCCGTTCAGCCAGAACCATGTCAAGCGGCTTTACATTGCCAGAAAAGTCGGAGGTCAGCAGTTCGACAGTGACCTCGGGGGTATGGAGCCTCACTGCGCGGACAATGGCTGCGATGTGGGAGGCTCCCTGATCGGGAAGATCGTCGCGTGCGACCATCGTAATCACCACGTGCTTGAGTCCAAGTTCTTTGACCGAAAGGGCGATGCGCTCTGGCTCGTCGGCCTCTGGGAGCTTGGGTGTTTTGCTGAAATCGATGTCGCAAAAGCCGCAGTTGCGAGTGCACTCTTTGCCAAGCGCGAGGAACGTGGCCGTTTTTTTGGAGTAGCACTCGAGGCGATTGGGGCATTTGGCCTCTTCGCACACGGTATTGAGTCGGTATTTTTCTACAATTTCGCCGGTTTTGAACAAGGAGCCACCGGGGGGGAGTTTGCGGTGGAGCCAGGAGGGGAATCTACCCACGGCGTCGGCTTCGGGGTTGTCTGGTAAGAGGTTTAACTTGCTCATCGTTTCGTTTTAGGAGGAAAGTTGATCGGCATTCCGCTTGCCATCGCTGCGGCCTCATGCCAGCTTTCTGCGATGGTTGGGTGGGCGTGGATCGTCTCTAGAACGGACTCTAGCGTGAGTTCGTTTTGGATCGCAAGGGTCATTTCGGCGATCAAATTCGATGCTTCGTGGCCGATGACGGTGGCCCCTAAGATCTGGCCTGTTTTTTCATCCGCTACGATCTGTGCAAAGCCTTCTGTCTCGAGCGAAGCTTGCGCCTTCCCGAGCGCTTGGAAGGGGAATGTACCGACACTCGCGCGGATCCCCTTTGCCTCTGCTTGCTCGAGGGTAATCCCCACGCTCGCCACCTCAGGTGAGGTAAAAATGACTGCGGGGACGGCGTCGTAGTGCACCGAAGCTGTTTTCCCAGCCGCATTCATGGCCGCGACGATGCCCTGGTGCGAAGCGACGTGGGCGAGCATCGATTTGCCCGTAACGTCTCCAATGGCGTAGATGCCCGCCACTTCCGTCTGCATTTGGTCATTGACTGCAAGAAACCCCTTATCGGTCGTATTGAGTCCTGCTTTATCGAGATGTAGCCCCTCTGTGTACGCCTTACGCCCCACGGCGATGAGCGCAAACTCTGCTTCGAGCTCTGCCCCCCCGTCTAGCTGGATCAACGCAGAGCGTCCCGTATTTTGGATCGCTTGAACCTTGACGCCAGTGCGGATGTCGACGCCCCGCGCTTGGAGCGCCTTGGTCATAAACTGAGCAACCGTTGGGCCTTGCGCAGCCAAAATGGAAGGCAGCGCCT
>CAYGHT010000158.1:0-820 GCA_964349755.1 uncultured bacterium | reverse complement strand
GATCGTGACCTTGGTTCCAAGCTCTCCAAAAAGAGACGCAAACTCGCACCCGATGTAGCCGCCGCCCACGATGGCCAGCGTCTTCGGGAGCGCAGTCAGTTCCAAAATGGAGCTCGAGTTGAGGATCCGCGTGTGATCGCACGGAAACGCCCCCACATCGAACGGAATGGAGCCGGTCGCGAGGATGATGGAGTTTGCCTGGATGAACAGATTGTCGGTGCCCAAAACTTTGAGCTCGCGAGGCGATACAAACTGCGCCGCCCCCCGAAAAATCGTAACCCGATTGCTCTTCAAAAGCCCCTCGAGCCCTCCGCGCATCTTCGCGAGCACTTGGTCCTTGCGCGCCTTCATTTTGTCGTAATGAATGGCGATAGGCCCCACCGAAATGCCAAACTCCGCCGCCCGCTTAACCAGGTGGTGCACCGCCGCATTCGAGAGGAGCGTTTTCGTCGGAATACACCCCACGTTGAGACACGTCCCCCCCAGCAGGTCTTTCTCGATCAGAGCGACCGAAAGGCCCAGCTGCTGCGCCTTGATGGCGGCCACATAGCCCCCAGGCCCCGACCCGATCACTGCGACATCGAATTGCTTTCTCTCAGACATTGCGGCTAGCTCCTTGAGTTGATGAAAGATCGGAGCATAGCAAAGTGTGTGGGTTTTGCGTTAGGGATCTCAGACAATAGAGCGTCTGTTTAGCGAGCTTTTTCTAAATCCTTTGGCCTTGCCTCTAGTTGCTCGGTTAAATCCAGCTTTTGCCCGCACTTTTCGTCTTTCGATTAAAGATTGCGATTGCATGCGAATGCGCTTAATTTTTCTTCGG
>CAYGHT010000157.1:0-3784 GCA_964349755.1 uncultured bacterium | reverse complement strand
TCCTCGAAGAGATCATCAAAGGTCACCCCGTTCTATTGAACCGCGCTCCGACGCTCCACCGCTTAGGCATCCAAGCATTTGAGCCGGTATTGATCGAAGGAAAAGCCATCCGGATCCATCCGCTGGTCACAACCGCCTTCAACGCCGACTTTGACGGCGACCAGATGGCCGTCCACATCCCGCTCTCGGTCGAAGCCCAGCTCGAAGCCAAGCTCTTGATGATGGCCCCTGACAATATCTTCCTTCCATCCTCAGGCAAACCCGTGGCTGTTCCCTCGCAGGACATGATTTTGGGACTCTACTATTTAATGCACGACCCGGTCGTAGCGCCCGATAAAAAAGAAAAGAAAATCAAAATCTTTTCGGATCCAGAAGAAGTTCTCCTCGCCGTTCACGCCAGCGGAAGCTACACCTGGTATGAAGAAAAGCAGGAAAAAGGAGCGCGCCGCGATCACCTGGGTCGAGGAATGCACGTGCACGAAAAAATCAAAGTGCGCATCGAAGGCGGCATCATTGAAACGACCCCTGGCCGCGTGATTTTCAACACCATCGTCCCTAAAGGCCTCGGCTTTCAAAACTACGTCCTTCGCAAAAAGCGACTCTCTGAGCTCGTGCTCGAGTGCTACAAAAAGCTCGGCCTCGAAGCGACCGTTCAGTTTTTAGACAACATGAAGAACTTAGGCTTTGCTGAAGCCACTCGCGCAGCCATTTCGATGGGCACATGCGACATCAAAATTCCAGCGCAGAAAAAACAAGTGCTCGAAGACGCCTACAAGCGCGTTGCCGTCGTGAAAAAACAATACGAAAACGGCATCATCACCGAAGGCGAGTGCCACTCCAAGATCATCAGCATCTGGACAGAGGTTTCCGATAAACTCTCAGAAGAGCTCTTCAAGCTCATCTTCGATACCACGTCGGGAAAACTCAATCCGCTCTACCTCATGGTCGATTCCGGAGCCCGCGGTAACAAATCGCAGGTCAAGCAGCTCGGTGCTCTCCGAGGTTTGATGGCAAAGCCCTCTGGCGAAATCATCGAATCTCCCATCACCGCGAACTTCCGCGAAGGCCTCACAGTGATGGAGTACTTCATCTCCACGCACGGAGCCCGTAAAGGTCTCTCCGACACCGCGCTCAAAACCGCCGACTCAGGCTATCTGACCCGACGTCTCGTCGACGTCGCCCAAGACGTCATCGTTACGCGCCAAGACTGTGGAACCCTGAACGGAATCGAAATCTCGCCCATCAAGCAAGGAACGGAAGAACTCCTCCCCTTGAAGGACCGAATTTTTGGCCGTACCGTTCTCGACGACATCCATCAGCCAGGCGATAGCAAGAAAGTGCTCGCTCGTGCAGGCGATGTCTTGACGACCTTGCAAGCCGAGGCGATCGACGATGCAGGCATTGAAACCATCCGCATTCGCTCTGCCCTCACCTGTGAGAGCAAGCGAGGCATTTGCGCCAAATGCTATGGCCTCAACCTCGCAACCGGCAACCTCGTCGGCCTTGGCGAAGCCATCGGCATCATCGCCGCTCAATCGATCGGTGAACCCGGAACGCAGCTCACCATGCGAACCTTCCACCTTGGCGGGATTGCATCTGCAGGTCTTAGCCCAGAGCTCATCAGCGAACACGACGGCGTTCTCGTTTACATGGACCTTCGCGTTGTCCAAAACGAAGAGGGCCACTGGCTCGCGCTCAACAAAAACGGGACCCTCCAAATCGTCCGCGACGAAGGGCGTACCTTGGAAGACTACAAAAAGCTGCTCCGCAACAAATCCATTGAGCCGCTTCAATCCTTCGGCGTTGAGCTTGGCACCAAAATTCTCTTTGCTGACGGCACTAAAATCAAAAAGAAAACGAAAATTGGTCAGTGGGAGCAACACTCAAGCCCCATCATTTGCGAACGACCCGGCTACGTCAAGTACGAGGATCTCGTCGAAGGGATTTCCACCCACCGCGAAGTCAATAAACAGACCGGTCAAGTCGAGCTCATCGTCAAGCAACACCGCGGCGAGCTCCACCCACAAGTCTCCATCTTCACCGATGCAGAATACAATGAGCTCATCGGCACGTACGCAATTCCATCCGGTGCGGTGATCACTGCCCGCGAAGGCCAATTCGTCGCAGCCGGTATGGTCCTTGCCAAACTGCCTCGTGGAGCCATCAAAACGAAGGACATCACCGGCGGTCTTCCCCGCGTCGCAGAACTCTGCGAAGCCAGACGCCCCAAAGACGCCGCTGAAATCGCCAAAATCGACGGCGAAGTAGACTTCCGCGGAGTCCAGAAAAACAAACGGATCGTTGCCGTTCGCGACACAGCCACCGGCATGGAAGAAGAGCATCTCATCCCGCTCTCCAAGCACCTCATCGTCCAAAAAGGCGATATGGTCATCAAGGGTCAGCAGCTCACCGACGGCCTCGTCGTCTTGCAAGAGATCCTCGACATTTGCGGCGTAAGAGAGCTCCAAAAATACCTCGTCAATCAGGTCCAGGAGGTCTACCGTCTGCAAGGCGTCGACATCAACGACAAGCACGTCGAAATCATCGTTCGCCAAATGCTTCAGAAGGTTCGCATCACCGACTCTGGAGATACGACCTTCCTGCACGGAGAAGACATCGACAAGAAACTCTTCCACGAGCAAAACCGCAAAACGATCGAGGAAGGCGGCAAACCCGCCTCCGCCGCGCCGATTCTCCTCGGAATCACCCGCGCCTCGCTCGGCACCGAATCGTTTGTTTCAGCAGCCTCCTTCCAAGAGACCACCCGAGTTCTCACCGAAGCCGCCTGCGAAAGCAAAACCGACTACCTGTTGGACATCAAAGCCAACCTCATCATGGGTCACATGATCCCAGGAGGCACCGGCTTCGACTACCACAAGAAAGTCAATCGATTCATCGATGCCCGCAGCTCCGACGACTTGGAGATCGACTTCGTATCGGAAGCCAATTTGGCTCCATCCGTAGCATAAAAAGAGCGCTCCCCTTGAAGTTTTGAGGGGAGAGTTTTTTTCTTTTAGAGAATCCTCAAGCCATTGATGGTAAAGAGATTATAACCACAGAGAGCACAGAGATCACAGAGAAAAGAGGGCAAATACGCGTGTTTGCCCTCTTTTCTCTGTGATCTCTGTGCTCTCTGTGGTTATAATTTTTCTATTGGTTCAAAACCCAGCTTTTCTTTTCTTAGCGAGATCGATCGAGATCCGATCGAAATAGATGTGGCCTAAGGGCGAAATTGCAAACCCTTGGACATGCGGATGGATGAGGAACGCGTAATTATCGTGAAAGAGGCAGGTGAGCGGCATTTCTTCGATTAAAAGCTGCTCGGCCTTGCCGATTTTTTCAAGATAACTGTCACGCGACGACGCAGTGAGAGCCTCTTCTAAAAGGCGCGTGTAGGTGAGGTTTTCCCATTTGGGGTAGTTGCGGTGGTTTTTACTGGCAAACCGCTCGAGGATGTTCATCGGATCTCCGTAGTCGGCAAGCCAAGCAAAGAGCCCGATGGAAAAATCCCCTTTTGCGGATCGCGCATGGAGATCCTTAAACTCTACGTGCTGGAGCGTCACGTCAACGCCCAATGCTTTGGACCACATTTGCTGCAATCCTTGTGCGAGCAGGTGATTGATCTCGCTCGAAACGTACATGAGATTGACGGGAGGGAGCGTTTCAAGCTGCAATTCGCTTAAGCCTTTTTGCAAGAAAGCGCGCGCGTTAGGTCCGTTGCCATCTGGAAAATAAGAAACGGTCGCTGCAAGAAGAGACGGTGGAATGACATTGAGCGCAGGCT
>CAYGHT010000156.1:0-3810 GCA_964349755.1 uncultured bacterium | reverse complement strand
CCATCATTTCCAACTCAAGCTTTGGATGGTGGGCCGCCTACTTGAACACACACCCGAACAAACAAATCATCTGCAGAAAACCGTTTTTGCCAACCATGGAAAAGCCGCGAGGTTCGGATGATATTTTTTGCGAAGGCTGGATTCCGATCGAGATGACTCAATGGCCCCCACCGCCTAATTTTGATGAGGAGCTTCGATCGTGATGCGCCTTTTGACTCGATGGATCATAAGCCTGCTCATCTATTTCCAAGCTCCTCTATTTGCAGAACATTTCCTGACTTACATCATTCCCTGCTACAACTGCGCGCCATGGATCCAGCAAGCAGTCGATTCGATCTACGAGCAGCATACTTTAAGCTGCCCCTTCGAAGTGATTTGCACTGATGATGGCTCTACAGACAACACATTCGCGCTTCTTTCTTCGCTTAGCCTCGCCCATCCAAACCTGCACGTCTTTCGCCACACGCAAAATCGCGGCGGTGGCGCTGCTCGCAATACGTGCGTTGCCCAGGCCAAGGGCGATCTTCTCTTCTGTTTAGATGCCGATAATGTTCTTGTTCCAAACACCGTGCAGCAACTCATCGAACACATGGATAAAACAGGCTGCGAAGCAGTTGCATTTGGTGGTGTTTTTTACTTCGTGAATAACTTTGAACGAGTCGGGTTCTTCAATTACGATACACCCCATCAAAAATATGAACTCATCGACGTCCTTCAACGAGCGAATTCTCCTCCGTGGTCTGGAAACTACTTATTCACAAAGGCAAGCTTTCTTCGAGCAGGCGGATATCCGGAAGTGTGGTCAGTGGATACCTTTGCGTTTGGACTGCGCCAAGTCCTGAGCAAAACCGCCATTACCTATGTTCCCAATACATTCTATTTTCATCGGCATGGAATCGAAAGCTATTACGTCCGCGAGTCACGATCCGGGCGCATTCAAGTGCATTTCTTTGAATTATTACTATCGCATGAAGAGTTGTTTACCCCTGAAACAGTGCTGTTGATTCGCAAACACAAGAATCTTGCACAATCTGGCCGTCCCTTTTGGGACCAGATTTGGTTTTTGCAAAAAAAGTTGATTCAACTCAAGGTTGAATAATGGGCTGGCGCCTTTACATCTTTGTATCGCTCCATCTTTTCTCATTGAGTTGCTGTTTCGCAGCGCTCGAAGACCGTTTGAAAAAAGTTGAGAATAAAACAGAGCGCTGCCAGCTCAAAAACATCGATTTCATCTATCTGATTAACCTCGATCAGAGACCTGAAAAACTCACCAGCTGCATGCTCCAATTAACGCCCTATGGAATTCATCCTCATCGTTTCCCTGCGATCTACGGCTGGAACCTTCCTCACGAAGCCCTCAATGATGTAGGCCTGAAATTTCTTCCTGGAATGACGTTTGGGAGCAAAGCAGAAGCAGGTGTTACCTTACTTCCACTCACCTCGGCTGCGAATCAACCGCTCCAAGCAACACACCTCAATGCCTCTTGCTATGGCAGAGTCTGTTTCTTTCATCGGACTACACCAGGCGCCATCGGCTGTACGTTAAGCCATCTCTCCATCCTACAAGACGCGTACGAGTCTGGGTACCAAACGATTTGGGTCATGGAAGACGACATTGTAGTTCATCAAGATCCAACCTCGCTCACTAACTTCATTGACCAGCTAGATTCTCTGGTGGGGCCAACTGGATGGGACATTCTTTATACAGACGACGAACATTTCAAGCTGGGCGATCAAATTCCTTTCGTATGGAGACCCGATACGCCATCGCCAAGCCACCCCTTTTTGGCTCGACGCACAAGCGTTGGGAAAGAGTTTGCAAAAATCGGGATGCGTTACCGCACGCATTCGATGATCGTACGCCGCTCTGGGATGAAAAAAATATTAGATTACGAAAAAAGCCATGGGATTTTTCTTCCCTTTGACCATGATCTGGCTTTTATTCCTGACATGAACCTCTATATTTTAAAGCACAACATCGTTTCTCATTACGATGTGATTTCGGATACGGGAAGCAAACACTTTGAATAAACTACTTGTTTTCCTTCTGTTCTCTACTACATTGCTCGCTGATCACATTGACGTGGTGTCCAATTTTTTTCACGAATTTCCAGTCACACTCACGCATCTAAAACAAGAGGGATTCAACATCCGATCACTCGAGCTCAGTGAGTATCTAAAAAGTCCACTCTCCCCTCAAACGAGAAAAATCATCGTTTTCAATTACTTTCAAAACACCTATGAGCTTTCCGTCCTTCCAAAAGAGAAACTGACTTTGTTTCTCTGGGAAGCCGTCGACCCTCATCCGTTTTACGAGTTGTTTTCTCGCGTCTACACATGGAACGACAATTTGGTAGACAGAGTGAAGTTCTTTAAGTTTTATTATCCCTACCTCATGCCGATGCACACGGACCTCCCTGCCTTTGAAGCAAAAAAGCTCTGCACGATGATTGCGTCTCACTTCACTTCTGAGCGCATTGCGATGATCGATTTCTTTGCTACAAAGCTCCGAGGAGACTTCGAATTTTATGGCCGTCCTGAGAGCCACCTAACGAATTTAATCCGCCATCCCATGTACCGAGGATCCATTCCAGGGGGTCATTCAGACAACCCTAAAATCGCGACCTTGAAACGGTATCGCTTTTGCATCTGTTTTGAAAATTGCCACATTCATCGAGGCTACATCACAGAAAAAATCTTCGGCTGTTTTGCTGCCGGGTGCGTTCCCGTTTATTGGGGAGCTCCCAACATCCAAGATTACATCCCCAAAGAGTGTTTCATCGATTACCGGGACTTTCAAAGCCATGACGAGCTGTATCGATTTCTCAAGACCATGCCTAAACAAAAATATGAGCAATATCTCGACGCCATTCGGAGCTATTTAAACAGCGACAAAGCCAAACTGTTTTCTCTCACCAATTTTGAGGACATTCTCTATGACGCTGCGACGCATTAAAACCGCCCTTCTTTTGCTCTCAATCACACTGCTTCATGCCGCAAATCCGCACTATTGCCAAATTGGGAAAAACCGCTCTGGATACTATGGACAATCGGGACAAGACCAATACCTACACAAGACCTTCTTCAAGGATACAAAAAACGGCATTTTCATCGACATCGGAGCCCACAACGGCATTGCCTACAGCAACACCAAATTTTTCGAGGAACTTGGGTGGAGCGGAATTTGCATTGAACCCATTCCTGAAGTCTTTGAGGAGTTAAAAGCCAATCGAAAAGCGCTGTGCATTCAAGGATGCATTTCAGACAAAAAAGGGACGGGACAGTTTTTAAAAGTGACAGGCGAGCCCGAAATGCTGAGTGGATTGCTTGAAAAATACGACCCTCGACATCTAGCTCGAATCCATCGAGAAGTCGCTTCCTCTTCTTTAGCCAGCACCGCTGAAATCATCCCTGTCAACTGCTATCTTCTCAATGAACTACTGGAAGAAAACAACATCTCTCACGTCGATTTTTTAAGTCTGGACACAGAAGGTTCAGAGGCGAGCATTCTTCAGTCCATCGACTTTTCAAGATTCGATATCGACATCATCATCGTTGAAAACAACTTCAACGATGATTCAATCAGAAACCTACTCTCCTCAAAAGGATATAACCTTGTGAGCTCCGTAGAATGGGACGATGTATTTAAAAAATTGAGGTAGTTTGTGTATCCCCTTAGCAATTTAGCCGAATGTTTCAAGCCTTGCTTGAATCTTAAACGCATCGCGCACTCTGCACTCTGCTATCTCCTCCTCATCTCCCCCCTAACCGCCCTCGTCTATCACCATCCCCTCACCCCTCCCGAACAAC
>CAYGHT010000155.1:0-3839 GCA_964349755.1 uncultured bacterium | reverse complement strand
GTAATCATGTTTTTCACGTAGTCGGCGTGGCCTGGGCAGTCGACGTGTGCGTAGTGCCGTTTTTCAGTTTCGTATTCCACGTGGGATGCATTGATGGTAATTCCACGCGCTTTTTCTTCCGGTGTGTTGTCGATTGAAGCGTAGTCGCGGAATTTTGCTTGACCTTTTTCTGCAAGCACTTTTGTAATCGCAGCGGTTAAGGTGGTTTTGCCGTGGTCAACGTGGCCAATTGTACCAATGTTGACGTGGGTCTTTTTGCGCTGAAACATTTCTTTTGCCATTAGGACTTCCTCCGTACATTTTTTTTATGCCCAAGATAGGAATCGGACCTACGACCCCTTGCTTACCATGCAAGTGCTCTACCACTGAGCTACCTGGGCGTTCATTCAAAAGCTTAGTAACTTAACTTCTTGGGCCAATAAACTCAAGGGACTATTTTTGGCGGTATGTAATTCTCGCCTTCGTCAAGTCGTACGGAGACATTTCAACCGTTACGGTGTCTCCAACGTAAACGCGAATATTGCGCATCCGCATTTTGCCACATAAATGGGCAATGACGCGCATTCCGTTCTCCAGAACAACGCTAAAATTCATATTCGGCAAAAGTTCTTCAACTTTGCCTTCCATCTTGATCGTTTCTTCTCGGCCCATAGCTTCTAAATGAAAATGTCTTTTATAAAACTACACAACCGGTCTATATGTCAACGAAAATTCTCAAGATGCGCGATTTTTTTTTGTGTGATAGAATTTCCGCCTGTTATGGCTCATCAATTTCAAGACCGCGTCGCTCGCTTAAAAAAAAGCTTTGGCTCATTGGGAACTCCCGAGGAGCGCTACACGTATTTAATGGAGCTTGGGAAAGGCCTTGGGGCCTTTCCGGCAGCGCTTCGCTCGCCGGAGCGAATTGTGCCTGGATGCCAGAGCGTGCTCTATCTAGACGTCACCTTGAAGGACGGGGTCCTGGAGTTTGCGGCCACATCAGAAGCGCTCATTTCAAAGGGCCTCGCCGCCCTTCTGATCGCTGTCTATGGCTCCCTTCCTCCCGAAGCGGTGTTGCTCAATCCCCCTTCATTCCTCGAGGAGCTCGGCATTTTCGCGAGCCTCTCACCCAGCAGATCCAACGGCCTTGCGCAAATTTATCTGCGTATGCAGCAAGAGGCGCTCAAGGCGCTCTCCTAAATCCGTGCCCGTGTGCGTGCCCGTGCCCATGCCCGATATTTCTGCTCCAAAAAATCGGGCACGGGCACGGGCACGCACACGGGCACGCACACGGGCACGCACACGGGCACGGGCATGGGCATGGGCACGAAGCCCTTTAAATTGCCCTTGCCTCTAGCCCCCTCGCTTCATATAGTGAATTTTTATGAAGCTAGTGGCTCTCGCTCTTCTACTTTCAACCCCCTTGGCGCCTCCTGTGCAAGAGGGACTCCGTCGCGTTCAGGCGCATCTCATGATCGACGACCCATCGACAGCGCTCCAGGAGGCGGAGGCGTTATCGCGCGCGTTTCCAGAGTCTCGAGACGCTGGGGGCGCTCTGGTTGAGACGCTGGCGGCGGGAGGGTTTGAGGAGGGAGCATTGGACGCCTGGCATCGGCTCTCGGCGCGCCATCCAGATTTGCTCACCGATCGACGCCTTCTCGAGGAGCTCGCCTGGGGCGTACTCAAGAAAGGGATGGGCTCGATGCAGCATACGGTCCGTCTCTCTTCGCTCATCGGCGCGTATCTGACGCACGACATCCGGGCAGTTCCCATGCTGGTGAAAATGCTGCGCGATTCCAATGCGATTGTCCGCTCTGTCGCGGTCCAAATGGCAGCTGATTTCGGCGACACTCCGCTGAAAATAGAGATCGAGCGGATGATGCGCGAGGAGAAAGTTTGGATGGTGCGGCTCCAAGTGATCCAGTCGGCCGGGCGGATGCGGCTGAAAAACTTGCGCTCCCAGTTGGATGCGATCGTTCAATCGGAAAAGCCGCTGATCGAAGAGCGTCATGCCGCAATCCAAGCGCTGGTGAATATTTCGGAGGGCATTGAGCTTGAGGAAATCGTTCGCTTGGCGCACAGCCCACGAGCGGGCTTACGCCATTTGGCGTGTACGCTCGCAGCGCATTTTGAGCTCCCAGCGGCAAAAGAAGAAGTGCTTCGCTTAGCTGCAGATACTCATCCCGATGTCCGCGTGGCCGCACTGAATGCGGTGGGGCTGTTTTATTCTCAGATGATGACGCCAGAAGAGCTTCAGGCGGCCTTTAAAGCGCCTCTTGCAGAGAGCAATCCAAACGTCGCAATCACCGCCGCCTGGGCAGCGATGCTCGTTCAGCCAGATTTTTGCAACGGGTCGTTTGAAAAATGGCTCGCCGATCCGATTGCCGACAATCGGCGTCTTGCGGCGGCGGCTTTAGCTGCGACGGGCGATCGCGGGGCGTCGCTAAGCACTGCGATGTTAAAACAAAGCAAGGACCCCTATGTGCGCGCCAATCTCTCGCTTGGCCTCATCGGTCAGCGATGCGAAGTTGCAGCCGCCGCGGACTGTCTTTACGAATTTTTGCGAAGCGAAAAGCGGATGTGGATGTGGGATAGTCGGCCCAATCCCCTCTTCCAGATTCTCGCTCCTAGCCAGGTGCGCTACGTCGATCAAATCCCCAATTATCCCGAAGCGATCGATCAAATGACCCGTCTACAGCTCGTTTCCGTACTCGCCATGGTGGGCGACGCGCGCGCCATCGACGCGCTGAAACACTTTTTAGAGCAAAAGAAATGGGGCATCACTGGAGTTGCCGCAGCAACGCTTCTTCAAGAGGGAGACGACAGCGCGCTCGGGGTCGTGCGCGAGCTATTGAACGATCCGAACGCTCACATCCGTCTTCAAGCGTGTCTCGTCCTTGCGATGTATGGCAAAGACGACACCGTCTTGCAAGAGCTCCAAAAAGCCTACGTGGGCGCTGACTTTGAATTGAAACTCCATATCCTCGAAGCGCTTGGCAATGTCGGAAGTCAAGAGTCGTTTGGCTTTTTAGTGGGCGTTCTCAGCGAGCCATTCCCCTTGCTGCGCGTCGCAGCGGCAAGCGCGCTCATCCAAGGACTGAATCGATGAAGAAATTGGCTGCTGCACAGCAGCATTTATCCGAGCGCAATCTCGACGGCTGGCTCCTCTACGACTTTCACCGAAACAATTCGCTTGCCCTTCGCTTTCTGGAAATCGACCCCAACCAAATGGCAACGCGACGGTTGTTTTACTGGATCCCTGCATCTGGCGAGCCCATTAAAATTGTCCATGCCATCGAAGCCGGTGTTTTAGACCACTGGACCGGCACCAAGCTCGTCTTCTCTTCCTGGCAGATGCTCGAGCGCCATCTCGCCAGTGTATTGCAGGGCAAGCGGCGCGTTGCCATGGAGTATTCTCCTAAAAACGCAATCCCTTACGTCTCGAAAGTCGACGCCGGAACCGTCGAGCTCGTCCGATCGATGGGCGTCGAGGTCGTCAGCAGCGCCGACTTCTTGCTCTACTTCACATCGGTGCTGAGCGAGCCTCAAATGCAAAGCCAGCAGAGAGCAGCCCATGCGCTTGAAGAGATCGTGCAGAGCACGTGGAAGTGGATCCGCACTGAGCTTGCTCGCGGAGGCAATCTCGACGAGCGGATGATCCAAAAACGGATCCTCCAGCAGTTCGAAGAGCGCCAACTCATCACCGACCATCCTCCCACCGTCGCAATAAACGCCCATAGCGCAGACCCCCACTTTGCGACGCCCATCGACGGATCAGCCAAGCTCCAGCCAGGCGATTTCCTGTTAATCGATTTATGGGCCAAAGAACGGGGGCCTGGCGCTGTGTTTGGCGATCTGAC
>CAYGHT010000154.1:0-3841 GCA_964349755.1 uncultured bacterium | reverse complement strand
CATCGCACCCGCCCCCCCCACCAACACAGCCTGTGCACGACTCAATTTATCTCCGCTCGCGCTCCAAGGCAAAGACGCCCATCCCGCGCTCTATACAGCAGCTGCCAACTTACTCCGCACATTTTACAAACACTCCCTCTTCAACCATGAAGAAAGGTTCGAGTACGAACTCTTAGACGCCCTGCTCGCAGCAGCAGCAAAACGCCTCGAGAAAGAGTCAGAAATACCCCTAGAAACCCTGACGCTAGGCAGTCCAAAACTGCAGCGAATGTACTACCTCGCCCTAAAAGGCACCAAACACGCCGATATCACCCAAGGCAAAGGCACTCCACCGCTCATCGATTCCTTCAAGATGGAACGAGCCGAGGCTCAAGTCTGTTTACACCACGCCCACCCCAATATGCTCGCAGCCCTGTTTGGAGTGAAGGGCGCAGCCAAGCTCTTCCAGGATTTGCACGCAGAAGGAAACAAGAGCCCACTAGGAATCGAAAAAATACAAGCGCTCGTGAATCCCCAAGAACTCAACGATGCCAGCCCGGAATTCTGGAAGCTACTTGAGAGTGGGTGTAAAACCCGAGAGGACACGACCCTCGTCGGAGAAGATGCGGCGAGCGGGATCTCGGTGCAGCGGGAAGTGGGGCGGCGATGATAGGAGTGTAGAGGGGAAAACGTTAGAGCTCAGCGATTCTCTTTAGTCAGATTCAGGTCGTTTTCTGGCTTGGCTGCATTCGTATCTCGGCTTTGATGTCTTGGCTGTCCTAGTGTCATGAAAATTTCTCGATCGTCTGGATCCCACTGCAAGCCAATTCCTTGCACCATAGTCTTTAGGGCAGACATGTATTCCTCTTTCTTTTCAGCGGACATAGATCCAATACGCCCTTCTACAGCTTGCTGTATCTTAATAAAAGCTAAAACAGTGGTGTACAATGCAGTGCTAATCCACGTGCCTGAAAGAACGCTACTGACTAAAAAGAGTGGAAACTGCATCCAACTATACACACGTGAAATTCGCGCCGGGAGAAGCTCTGAAGAATACAAGCCATCTAGAGCCAGGTAACTGAGGGCAGCGATCGCGGCGACGCTACCAGTAAAGTAAACAAGAGCGACTTGCGAAACAATGACTGCTGTTCGCAGTAAAATGCGTAAATTGTTCTTCACCACACGAACAGCTTCTTTCACATAACCTGAAGGTAATTTGCTGTTGATCATTAAGAGAACTGGAGGAATAACAAATGCCGCCCAGCCATAGCCGGAAGGCAAGGGCTCTTTGCCAAGAGCTGTTAAAGCATGATTTCCGATATGGAGAGCAAGCTGTCCTTTCGCAATTAAAAGAGCTGCTTGACCACCGAGGCATAGACTATATGGGTACTCGTCTGGGGCTACGCTAAACCCGATGACCGGCTGCAGATTTCGAGCGATGTCAGAGACGACGAGTGGCAGGCTCATTTTTACTCTCCTGATTTTTTTGGAGCTCAAGTTTAGCAGAAATTTCTGATGAACTCAACTTCAAAAAAATTAGAGCACATCGAACTGCAAGAAAAATTTTTAAAAATCAATGCTTCTCCCGAATGCATCGGAGAAGACATGGTAAGCAGACGCTCAGCAGAACGAAAGGGAATTAACCATTGATGATTTGTTCCATATGCTGAATTTCGCTCTCGGTGAGCATATCGAAATGACTTTCCCGTTTTTTAGCGGATAAGTGGCCTTGGTTTTGTCTTACGCATTGAATAAACAAATCGAGCTTTGAATCTGGCATGTCCACAATCTCTTTCAAGCGCTTTTTGATCTCATAGTACTGAGTGAGAAATTGGAGTTCTTCTCTAAAATCGACATCGATTGTTTTTTCCACACAACTAAACAGATACTCTGCGATGTGTGTCAGATCCATGTACCGATAGTAATCTGCCGTGTCTTCTAAAATCGTCAATTCACCTCTAGGACTCAATTCAAACCGAGAGATTTGAGTTTTGAGCGGGACTGAAAAAGACTCAAGCGCTGCATCGTAAGCTCGAAGCTCACGCACCATCGTTGCAGAAATGGGAAAAACGACCTGAGGAGGGGTAAATCCGCTGCGCGCCAGAGCGTAGTGTATCAAGAATCGATGAAGCCTTCCATTGCCGTCTTCAAAGGGATGGATGAAAACAAAGCCAAAAGACAAAACTGCTGCTGAGATCACTGGGCAACAATTAGAGGCAGCCATTCGATCAAAATAATGGAGTAACCCTTGCATAAGCAATTCAACATCGGCTGGACGGGGAGCTAAGTAGTGAATGGTGACTTCTCCTAGCCTCCGTTCTTCTCCCACGTAATTTTGGAAATCCCGGTAATCGCTAGCAGCAAATCGAGAATCCACAATTGCTTTTTGCAAGTCGATGAGCATCCCCTTTGAAAGAGGGCCAATCTGGCTGGCTTTTTGTAGCAATGTCGCAAATCTGGCTAAACGGATTTTATCAGGTTGCTCCCGTTCAATTTCCCAAGAAGAACGAGTTTCTTTTGTGTAGAGATACTGCATTGCGCGCGCCAGTACTTCAGGACTGTAAGCACTTGCTAAAACGGATGCTTTCTCAGCAAGTTTCTTTGCTTCAAATGCTTGCAACAATTTTGTTTTGCGCACTAAGGGACAAAATGAAAATGGCCCTGGCAAATAGCTGAGCACACGATGTCGAACACTGCGCTCTGGCAGAGCGGTGTAATATTCCTCCGGATCGACAAAAGAGACATAACTACCACGCTTGAGATCGGGAAGATCTAACTGTGTGGAGAAAAAATGTTCGTATAAAAACCAAAGAATGCGAGTGTATTTGCTAGTTGGAGCTTGGTGGAGCCAACGCGTCAATACATCTGCTCCGAGAAGCTCGAGAGTTCGCTTTAAAATGAAGAGATGAATTCCTTCATGCTTAAGGGCGAATTCTAAATGCCGAAAAGGCTCATCCTCAATCGCATAAGAAGGAGGATAAAAGTGCAAAGTGAGCAGATCCGCTTCGCAAAACACTTCGCGTTTGTCCCATTTCATTGAGATGTAGGACCAGCGAAAATGAGAAATCGCTCGAATCCCGAAGCGCTCTACAAGCGCTCGATACCCAATTGGTCGGTCCCCTGAAGACAGTTCAAATTCCCACATGCCTTATTTCCTGTGATAAAACCTCATTATCTCTTAAAAACGATGATTTTTCCACAAAAACAGTGATAAAACGCTGTTTTTCCCTCAAAACAGTGATTGACAAGCGGTTTGATGAACCAAAAATCAGCGCTTCTCTCGAGCAAACGCCAACGTAAAACGACTTCCGCTTCCCGGCTCCGAATGGACCTCGACTCGCCCGCCGTGCTTTTCCATCACGGTTTTTACGATGGAAAGGCCGAGGCCTGCGCCGCCAGCTTTTCTGGAACGGGCTTTATCCACGGTATAGAAGCGCTCGAAGATGTGGGGTAAATCGGTGGGAGAAATTCCGATGCCTTGGTCGGCTACGTGAAGGAATACTTCATCGGCGCTTTCGGCGACTGTGATGGCGATTTCAGCGGGCCTTTCTGAGTACTTCACGGCATTTTCGAGGAGGTTCATGATGGCTAGATCGACGAGGTCTGGATCTGCGTGGATGGGAGTTGTGACTTTTCCATTCAGGACGACGCGAGCGCTTGGGGTTGCTGTCTCGAGAAATTGTTTGCAGTGCTCGGCTGCTTCTCCTAAAAGAATTGTCCGAAAATGGCGTTTGGATAACTGATCGATTTCGCTTAGCGCGAGTAGGCTGCGCACGAGCTTTTCGAGCCTGACGGAGGTGCGGACAATTTTGCCGGTGATGTCTTTGAGCATCTCTTCGGAGATGATGGGGAGTTCGTGGAG
>CAYGHT010000153.1:0-3845 GCA_964349755.1 uncultured bacterium | reverse complement strand
GTTCATCACCTGGCCGAGCGCTAAGTAAATGATCGCCACCACCAATACAAACGCGATGAAGAGCGTCAGCTTCACCTCAGAGAGCGATTCGCGAATCGAGTCGGACTGATCGTAGATCCGCTCGATGTGGAGCGAGGCGGGCAGCTGGCTTTTGAGTTTTGCAAGGGCGGCGTCGATTCCATCGATGACTTGCACCGTGTTTTTCCCGGTTGGCGCTGAATGGCGAGCACCAAGCACTGCTGATCGCTTGTCTTTGTGACGTAATGCTGAAAAAATTTGTCGTCTTGCACGCTGTCGAGCGCCTGACCGATGTCTTTGATTTTGACGAGCTGGCCATCTTCATTTTTGATCACCAGCTCGCTGTAGCCGCGCGCTTTGAAAATCTGTCCGTCGACATCCAGCGTTGAATCGTCCCGCTTGCCGAAGAGCGTCCCTAAGGGCAAGTCGACGTTGGCATTTTGGATCGTTTGCGTCACCTGATCGAGCCCGATCTTTTTAGCTGCCAATTTCTCCGGATCGATCTGGATGCGCACCGCAAATGGAGAGCCATAGGTCACCACCTGCGAGACGCCCGATACCATTGAGAGGCGCTCGCCGACAAACGTGTTTACATAATCGTACAAACGGTCGAGTGTCATGCCGTCCGAGGTAAAAGACAAATAGAGCACGGGCGTCGTGGCCGGGTTGACCTTGTTGTAGGTCGGATTGTTCGGCAAATTCGAGGGCAAATAGGGTTGCGCGCGCGAAATGGCCGCCTGCACATCGGTCGACGCCCCATCGATGTCCCGCTCGAGCTCAAACTGCAGCACAATCGAGGTCGATCCCGTATTGCTGCTCGAAAATACGCTTTCGATCCCTTCAATCGTCATGAACTGCTGTTCGAGCGGCGTTGCAACCGAGTTGGCCATGGTCTCGGGACTGGCTCCCGGATAGCTCACCGACACTTCGATCGTCGGAAAGTCGGTATTCGGCAGATCGCTCACGGGCAGTTTATTGTATGCGACGATCCCGAAAAAAACGATCGAGACCATCGTGAGAATCGTCATCACAGGGCGGCGAATGAACGGCTCAGAGAGGTTCATTGAAGCGCTTTTGGTACATAAATTTTTGCTCCAGAGGAGAGGTTTAGTTGCCCCTCGAGGACCACCGTTTCTCCTGGATGAAGCCCTTCCAACACGATCACCTCGTCTTCTTGGCGCATTCCCAGCTTTACAGGCCGCTGCTCAACGGTCATGTCGTCCGATGCGACGAACACCGTGGGTCCATTGAGCGTGAGCTGAATGGCTGTGTAGGGGATCACGAGGGCGTTTTGCTGCGTCGTGAGAATGAGCCGCGTCCGGATGAATTGACCGGGCCAAAGTTGCCGCTTGTCATTGCTAAACGTCGAGCGGAGGCGAATCATGCCCGTGCCCGGATCGACCTGGTTGTCGAGGATCTCGAGCTTACCTTCAAAGACCTCGCCGTGAAAATCCTCATAGGCGGCAAGCGTTTTGAGCGGCGTGGAGCTCCGGTTTTTTTGAATCAGCGGCAGCTGCACCTCGGGGATAGAAAACGTAACGAAGATCGGAGCCATCTGGTTTAACGTCACAAGCGATTGGCTCCCATCGTCTGCCACCAAATTGCCGTAATCGACGCGCAAGATTCCAAGTAGCCCATCGATTGGCGCGTAGATCTTGCAGTAATTGAGATCGATTGTTGCTCGATCGACGGCTCCCTGCGATTGGTCGACGAGTCCCCGATTGGCTGCCAAATCGGCCTGCAGCGATTCGTAATCGATCTGCGAGTAGTATTCATCGCGCGCGAGCAGCTGGTAGCGCTTGACCTTCTCTTGAGAGATCGCAAGCTTTGCAATTTGCTCTTCGAGCGTTCCTTTCGCTTCGCGAAGCGCCGCCTCGTAGAGCCTCGGATCAATCGTGAAGAGCAGATCGCCCTGCTTCACTTCTTGCCCTTGCCGGAAATAGACCCCCGTCAGCTCCCCCTCAATGCGCGATTTGATCTCGATGCTCACGATCGGATCCACGTGCCCAAGCGCCTCGAGATAAATCGGCATGTCTTTTTGCTCCACTTGCGTAAGACGCACCGGAAATGAGGGCGGCTGTGGAGCGGGTTGCTTGTGCGAGCACGCAGAGCAAAACAAGAAAGCAAAGGCTAACCATTTCAGGTTCATCCGACTAATGCGTACCTGCCTTTGTTTCTCATGATCAGGGTTTACCACAGAGGGCACAGAGAGCACAGAGACGCGAAACGGGCATTTTTGTACTTTTTCTCTGTGGCCTCTGTGCTCTCTGTGGTTCATTTATAAATCCAGGTACGCATTAGTCGGATGAGCTCCATTTCATAGACTTTCGGGCTCCGCGTTTGGCAAACAAAGCGAGCCGGTGGCATACGCGAGCTCTGCAAGCGATGTGAACCAATCGCGCTGGGTGCCCGCTTTTTTCGAGCGGGCATCGGCAAGCGAGCTTTGTGCCGACAGGACGTCGAGGATCGTTCCTGTGCCCGCTTTATACGTGCTGAGCGCGATCTTGAACTCGAGCTCGGCTGCTTGCAAGTACTCTTCGGTGTCCTTCAAGTTTTGCGCTGCCGTCTTGACGCTCATGTGTGAGGTCGTCACGTGCTGAACAATTGAAAGCTCCGTCTGCAAAAAAGCGCTTTGTGCTTGTTCGAGATTGGCTTCAGCCGCCTTCACTGCGTTCTTATAGTAAAAGCCGTGGAAGAGGGGAAATGACAAATTGATCGCCGCCGACCAGTGGTAATCTTCCGTTTCGCCCATCTGGAACCAGTACTTCCCTAAATCCAGCGAGGTGGTGAACACCGGATAAATGGCCCGCTTGGCCTGCAAGATCGAGGCTTCTTTTGCCCGGATATCCGCGGCCGCTGCCAGCAAATCTTGTCTCTGAACGGTTGCCGCTGCCACGAGTTGCTCCACGCTCTCAAGCAGAGGCTCTGCCGCCACTTGCTCGGGCATTGGCTGGACTTTGAACGAGCAATTGGCAGGAAGCCCCAGGTCCACCGCCAGCAGGGCGTAGGCGTCTTCCACATGTTGCTTTTGGGAGGTTAGATTGATTTTGCTCTGCAAAAACTGCGTCCGCGCCTGCGCAACGTCGCCAAGCGCCGCTAACCCAAGCGCAAATTTTTGATTCGCCGCATCGAGCGCTGCTCCCGCATTGGCCAAATTTGCCTCAGTTGCCGCCAGCACTTTCTTCTGGTACGTGTACTCGTAGTAATCCTTCATGATCGTCTGGATCACCGTCTGGATTTCCTGATTGTGCGTCCAATCGGCCTGATAGAGCGCCTCGCGCGCAGCGAGCGCGGCTGCCGAGCGCTGCCCAAAATCGAACAGCGTGTAGCTGAGCGTCACGTCGGGGCCCACCGTCGTCGTGTAGAACACCGTCTTCGGCGGCACCGTCACAAACGTCCCCTTTTGCCGCGTGTACTGCGCAGCGAACTGAACGTTCGGATAAAACGAACTTAAACTTTGCCCGTATTGCGCAGCGGTTGCGCGCGCGCTTGCCCAGGTCTGTTTGGTGGAGGGGTTGTTTTGGAGCCCAATGTCGATCAGCTCCGCCAAGTTCAGCTCCCCCTCGCCAAATGTCTTTGGCAAGAGCGTCTGGCAAAACCGCGCTGACATCAACGTATTGCCCTTCATCGGCGACCACGAAGCGTAAGGGGTCGTAGGAGCAAGCGAGAGGGGGTCTGCGGCGTTGTGGATGCAGCCGGTCATGAGTACCGCAAGGCCTAAGAGCGTGCTCCCAAGTAAATAATTGATCGCCATCATTTCATGGCCATAGTGTAAATCTATTTTTTAATCAATCGTGGAATATTATTTATTATTGACTGTTTGTTTG
>CAYGHT010000152.1:0-3886 GCA_964349755.1 uncultured bacterium | reverse complement strand
GTTATTGCCAAATAATCAAACAAAACATACTTAGGAAATGAGGAGTTCAAGTTTGGTATTGCACGGAAAAGGGAGTTCTCCTTATCGTCGATACCCGACGGAAAAACAATGCGTGTTATGAAAAAGCTAATGCTTGGAATTGTAGGACTTGGGATTGCACTTGGGTTAAGCTCGTTTTGCGGCAGTAGTGCAAAGCCCATTTCCATGGAGCCAACACCCAAATATTCGCTCATCGCGAAAGCGGAGAAAGAGCCCCGCCACATGTCGCGAAAGTGGTAGTTTTTAACAAAAGACGCGCCATCTGCAGCGTGTCTGGAAAGAGCTCGTCCTTCATCGCCTCGAGTTTTTCGAGTGCAATCCACTGAAATTCTAAGCTGACATTCATTGTTCCGAGTGGCCTTGCCACATAGATCATGTCCATGTGCTGATGTGCTGGTTGGGATCCATTTGCTGGGATTTCCTCGAGCAGGCAGAGGAATGGCCGCTCGAAGCTTTTCGCATTGGGTGCACTCACTTTCAAGTTCTCTTGCTCAATGAATTCAATCTCCAGGCCGGTCTCTTCGCGCGTTTCTCGGCGAGCGGCTTCCGGGGGCGTTTCATTGGGCTCGATGTGGCCTCCGGGAGGGAGCCATTTGCCGAGCTTTGCGTGCTTGTGCAGCAGGAGTTTTCCGTCGTGGAGAATGTAGGCGGTGGCAGTGAATTGTCGCTGCATGTTAGCTCACTACAAGTTCTTTCAAGAGGATGTGGGTCAGGCCGCGATACATGGATTGCGAGGTGATGAGGTGGTAGGTTTGCTCAACGAGCCTTTCTCCTTGGCCGATTTGGAAATTCTTCACTGCGCTCTTCAAGCCGCTCTTCAATGGCTCCACTGCGGGAGAGCGTGAATTGAGAAAAGCGCAAGCTCGCTGAAAGAGACTGGGCGGAGGAGAGCCTGCGCTTGCGTTGGTGAATTGGTCGATGAGGCTAAACACGCGGCTGCCAATCGCAGCGCATGCGTTTTGGATCCGTTCTTGAGGAGAGCGGTTTTCTTGGATCCAATTGGACACGGCAGTGAGCGCTTTGGGGAAAGTGGCATCGACCATGTGATTAAACGTTTCGCTCATCTTTTGGGAATTTTGGAGGAAGGAATTGAGAAGATGTCGCTGATCGAGAGGCAATTTTAGGCCCTCTTGTCGAAGCTTCTCGATGGCTTGGAAGTTGCCTTCAGCATTGGCATGCACTGCATCGGCCTCTTTTTCAAATTGCTTGAGCCAGACGAAAAAGAAGCGCTCGTGCTGAGCAATTGTCTGATGAAGACGCTCGGCTTCTTTCACCTGCTCCAGTAAGGGACGAAACGTCTGGTTTTGGGAAGCGAGGCGTTCGGCATTCTTTCGGAGAGCGAGCATGAGAGTTTCCCGTGCTTCCACAGGCAACTTGAACCACTCTTTTTGTGTTTGTATTTCCTTAGGAGCGATGGCTTGAGACTCAGCGAGCCACTCGTCTTGCTGACATAAGGCGATCTCTTCGCGGAGCGTTTCGGCAGAGGCAAATGGTTTGGTGAGCAGGTCGTTGAAGCGCGTTTGAAGGGCGGGCTTTAGCCTCGCGGTGTATTTTCTCGTTTCTGTGAGGAACGAATGGGTAGCTTCTGCTGCTCCGTTGAGGTGATTGCTGTTTTTCAGCGCTTTTAAGTGAGCGATCCCGATGGCTCTGAGCGACTGAATCGCCTCGTCGAATCGTTCTGGATCTGTTTGCTGGGGCGGGTCTTCCTTGAAGAAGACGGTTAGCAGCGCGTTTGCTGAGGTTAAAAGGTGCTTCTCCGCGCCGGTTTGGTCAACTGGCTTTGTGGAGGGCGGATCGAACGAGGTCGCAGTGAGGGCCAAAATATGTCCCATGAGTTGTTCGAGATACGCTGGGCGCTCAATGAGTTCTTGGAAACCACATTGGACTGCACCGTTCAGATTTTCACAGAGAGGGGTCATTTGCTGGATGAAGAATTGCTTTGGCCGATTCGATAGCTGCTTGAACCAAATCTGATTCTCCGTTTTAAGCGGGTTTCTGGGGCTTGCCGTAAACTCGGCGGCCTCCAGCAGCTGAGGAATCACCTTCGAGAGCACTTCAGAGCCTTTCAACGGGGTCGTCGTTTTCAACGTGTTGCCACTTCGGAGCTTTATCGCAAACTCGTCCATCTGTTCGCTCAAGAAATTGGCGATGGCGGCAGCGCAAGGTTCAGGATCTCGTTCGAGTTTGTCTAGGCCAGTTTTAGCTAAATTCTGCAAGATGCCCGGAAGAAATCGGGCGATCACCTTGCGATAGATCCAATGGACGCCAGTCATACAGCCATTGGTTTCATTGAGGAGCAGACTTGCCAAGCTGTTGGATAGCGCTGGAAGTTCTTTTTGAAGAGCGCCTCCGATCTCGGCATTTCGCTTCGCTTCGTCCACAGTCTTGTTGTAGCGCGCGAGGAGCTCGCTGATGGAGCTCAGCAGGCGGGGAAGCCTCTCTCTCATCGACGTTTTGAGATTGCCATCTGCCCACAGAGCGCGCACCTTGCGCAAGGCATTTGAAGTCACAGTGTCCATGACCATCGGCAAAATTCCGCTCTCATACACGCAGAAACAAATGACACGGGCGCGGATGCGCTGGAAAAAGGTGAGTTTGGCGCCAAATTGTTCTGAATATGCGCTCCAAAGGGACACTCCTGGCTGGTTGGAGCATGTCGACATGACCTCGCAAAACGCTGTGTAATCTGCGCTTGAGCAAGTACCCGGATGCATGAGCAACAGTGTCGAGAATCGACTCGATTGGGAGGAGAGGGTTCGGAGCTGAGCGTTGGTGGCTTGTGTAGCGGCTTTCAACGTGACTTGGGGGGATGATGAAGGGGTCGTCGGAATCGGTTGCATTGGGGGAAGTGTCGTGGAGGGCGCTGGAGGCGAAACGGGAGCTGGCTTGGGTGGCTCTTGAGTGGCCTCCATTTGCTTTGCTACTCTGCGAGCCAATTCAGCGGGGACGGAGGTAGAACGAATGGGGAAAACCGTTTTGGTTGTCAGCGGTGCTGGGCGAGTGGTTTGCAGGATCCGAGGGTCCAACTTGGGGTTGTTGGTCCATGGATGCAAAGAGAATTCCTCAGGCGGGATAACCCGAGAACTCGTTGATCCTGAGGAAATTGGTTTGGCTGCATGGGCCATAAAATAGAGGCTCGCTTGTTAACCAACCAATTTAATTTTTTTTCATGATTAACAGCGAGAAGAAAAAATGCCGGAGAGTGGCTTGTGACAGGTAGATCATCCTAAAGGCTGCTATCTTCCGATCCTGACCTGGTTCAGAGTTTTCCTTTCGCAAGTTCCCCGGCAAGGGATCATTATGTACGAATGCGTTATTTTGCGGTAGGCAAAGCTCCGACATTGTAGAGGTAGGTCTCTGGGAAGAATTTGCCTAAAATTTTTACGGCATTTTCTCCGTTTTGGGCGAGCGCGTTTGCAGAGTATAAACAGAGTCCGACGCCTGTTCCTTTTCCAAAGCCGCTGAAAGTCACGGTGTCGTCTTTGAGTCCAACGGTAAAGTCGCTGGAGAGGAGGTGGTTTTTGCCGATGGCGTTTTGCAAGGTCATGAAGTCAAAGTCCTCTGAGCCGCTTTTGCTCTTGATGCGGGCTCCATAGACTTTGCTCGATGGTTGATCGACGAAGAGATCGATCGATTGGATCGCTGTGAGATCGAGGACTCCTTCAAGGGCTTTTTTCGACATGGTGTAGCTCCACTTGGAGTCTTGGCGAGCGAGCGCTGCGTGGGGCGCATCGGCTCCTTTGTTGGGAGCGAGACCGTCGACGCGGAAAAATGTTTTATAGGAAGCGGTTTTACCGGCGCTGTGCTCGGTCCAACTTGCGGCAAAGGGGACGCTTTTTCCTTGAGC
>CAYGHT010000151.1:0-3902 GCA_964349755.1 uncultured bacterium | reverse complement strand
TGTGAGCTCTGTGGTTAAACAATTTGCGCTCAGAGCCACCCACCTGAATAGTTACCAAACTCTTTAAATGTCAGGCAATTTAGACACTAGCATCTGATTCCAATCCAGGCTTCCCCAATTTCATTCAAAAACGTGCAACAAACTGTCATAAGATGACAGTTTCTTGCGCAAAATTCATGTAAATGTTATTTCTAAGCTAGAAACTGTCACAAAATGACAGTTTGCGGAGCAAAATGACCATTCTCAATTATGAAAAGCCTTATATCCATGACTCAACTCTAGCGATCCTTCTTGGCGGGAGTGACGACCGACGGTATTCTTGGGTCAAACGGGCGCTGAAAAAGGGAAGTCTGATTCATCTGAAAAAAGGGATTTACCTCATCAAAGAAAAGACTTATCCTGTCGACTCATATGAAATCGCTCAGCAGCTTTACGGTCCATCCTACATCAGTTTTGAATCTGCCCTCTCTTATCATGGCTGGATCCCTGAGGCTGTTTATACGACGACAAGCGCGACGACCAAAAGAAGCACCTCAATGCGCCCCCTCCTCGGCATGTTCAGTTATGAAAGAACGCCAGAAGACCAATTTTTTATGGCTGTTGAACGAATAGAGACCAAGGAGAGCACTTATCTCATGGCACACCCCTGGAAAGCTCTAGCCGACTACATGTATGTGCGTCGTAAAAAGTGGAAGTCATTTGCTGAAGCCATCGAAGATCTGCGCTTAGACGAGGCCAGCATCGAAATCGCGGACAAAGCCCCTCTTGAAGAGATCGCGCGCTATTATCACAGCCCTCGAGTACGCCGCTTTGCTGAAATAATTCTGAAGGAAAACAAATGGGCATAAAAATCATCCAAGACAGGTTCAAGAATTTCAAACTTCAAACTAAACAAGACGAAGAAAATGCACTCCGCGAAATCTCTCATGAAATTGCACTTTGCGCCCTGGCGCGGACCGATTTCTTCAAGCACGCCGCCTTCATAGGCGGTTCTTGTCTGCGAATTGTCCATGGCCTTCAACGTTTTTCAGAAGATCTCGACTTTTGGACACTGCAACCAGAACCACAGTTCGCCTGGCAGACGTATCTACAAGCTGTGCAACAGGAATTCAAAGCGCACGCCTTCGATATGGAAATCGTGGACCGTGCAAAAGCGGACGAAAAGAGAAAGCGAGCCTTTTTGAAAAAAGATTCGATCGGAAAAGTGTTGATCTTGACTCACTCGCGCGCCTTTGAGGGCAATAAAAAACTGCAAATTAAATTTGAAATCGACACCAACCCTCCAACAGGCGCTGGCTTCGAATCGAAAAACAGAGAATTCCCTTCGACATTCCCCATCACGGTACTCGATCGACCCAGCTTATTTGCAAGCAAAGTTGGCGCTCTGTTCGATTTAAGCAAACAGAAAGGACGCCACTGGTACGATTTCACGTGGTACGTCCATCATCGATGGCCTCTGAACTTTCAGCTTCTTGCCAATTGTCTCAAATCTTTTCCGGAGATGACGACTCCCCTGCTTCAACAAGCGCTGGCAAAGATCATCGAGTCCTGCGATTGGAAATCGTTAATGGATGATGTGCGTCCATTTCTCTCCAGGGAAGAGCAAGAAACACTCAATCTCTGGAATAACCAGACTTTTTTAGGATATGTCGATGGCTTGGAGTATTTAAAACCTGCGCCGCCTCCTCTGGCTGGTCCAATCGCAGATGGTAAGGGGAAAAATCTCATCGAATCTATTAAAGAAGCTTTGTCCGCAGGTGCTTCTGTCAATGATAACTCCCGCAACGGCCATCGCCCATTACAGATCGCCTTATCGAATGGGCACGAGGAAATCGCTCGACTGCTTATCGAACGTGGCGCCGATGTGAACCATCGCGATCGCAGCGGACAGACACCGCTGCAAACTGCAATCAATCACGGACAGTTCGAATTGGCAAAGTTTTTGATCGAAAAGGGCGCTCACTTCGATCCGAATGCCCCGAATCTAGGGTTTAACTTCCCAAATCTGTATCAATTCTTAAATCAACGACGCTAAGGGCTCGTTGCGAGGATCTCCGACTAGCGGCTTGGGTCAAGCAGGTACGGGAGTTGGTACGGGAGGCGGGCCTGACCCGCCCGTAGGTAGTCGCACTGCTGCGATCGCCGTCTTATTGTTGGACAACCTTTTCGCTAGTTTCTCGCACGAAATTCTTGCAGCAGCCCCAACGCCGCCAAGCCTTCCGCAAAATCCTCTCCAACTTCTGCAGCCACATCGAGCTTCACTCCGGTCAGTGGCTGCACAAAGCTCAACCTCGCGGCGTGCAAAAGCGGTCGCTTTGCAAAGTACTTGGAGCGATAGCGTTTCGCGTACTGTCGGTCGATTAGAATCGGATGGCCCATCTCGGCTAAATGGACGCGGATTTGGTGGGTGCGGCCTGTGATTGGCTGGCATGCGAGAAGCGCGGCTGCCGCGCCTCGTCCTAGTACTTTCCAATGGGTTTCTGCGCTTTGTCCTCGAGGGGCGGAGCCCCAGAGGCTTTGGCCTTCGAACTGACCGACTTTTGCGAGTAAGCTTTGACAGACACCTTTGGGAGCATTGGGCACGCCATCGACGATGGCGTAGTACAGCTTTTGGACTTTTTTCTCTCGGAACTGCTCAATCATCGCGTCTCGCATTGCGACGCTTTTGGCAATGAGAAGAGCCCCCGTCGTCTCTTTGTCGAGACGGTGGATCAAGAATCGTCCAGGGCCAAACGCCTTTTTGCATTCGGCGTCTGTGCAGACCCATCCGGCGCTCTTGTTCACGATCAGAAGGTCGTTGTCCTCATACAAGACAAAATGCTCTTTGCTCTTCGAGCTTTCCGCCTCATCCCAATTCAGCGCGAGCTCTACGAGCGCGCCGCGACTTAGCGAGGTGCTTCCAAATCGCTCGACTGCCCCATTGACGCGACACAGGTTCGCCTCCAGCGCCTTGCGGAGGGCTTTACCCGAAGGAGCGGGAATAAGCTTTGTTTGCAAAAAATGGATGAGCTTTTGGCGCTCGAGCACCTTCCACTGCAACATGGCTACTTGGCTCTCGCGCGGAGAAACTCGACGAGCAACCGAACTCCGTAGCCGGTCGCTTTCGTGGGGTGATAGTGTTTGGGCTTGGGGAGAAACGCGGGGCCTGCCAAATCGATGTGGGCGAAGGGAATGTCTTTGGCAAAGTCTTGCAAAAAGAGCGCCGCTTTGATGCAGCCTCCCTCTTTGCCGCCGGTGTGAACGATGTCGGCGATGTCCGATTTTAGGGCGTCTCGGTAATCGGCGTGCATGGGCATGCGCCAGAGAAGATCGCCTGAGGTTGCTGAGGCATTGAGGAGCTCTTGGGCGAGCGCGTCGTCTTTGCTAAAAACACCGGCGATGTCGTCGCCAAGGGCGATCACAACGCCTCCAGTCAAGGTCGCCACATCGACGATGCAGGAGGGCTTTAGCTCTTTGCCCGCATAACTGATCGCATCTGCTAGAACCAACCGCCCTTCGGCGTCTGTGTTGTTGATTTCGACGGTTTTGCCCGAGTACGAGCGGTAAACATCGCCAGTTTTGTAACTGCTCGCGCTGATGCTATTTTCAGCGACGGGAGCAAGTGCAGTGACATTGATTTTTAGTTTGAGTTTGGCTGCGATGTGGACAGCGGTGAGCGCGGTTGCAGCACCAGCCATGTCGCATTTCATCGTGAGCATGCCGTCTGCCGTCTTGAGGCATAAGCCCCCTGTGTCGTAGGTGATCCCTTTGCCGATGAGCACGACGTGCTCTTTGGAGCGAGGATCGCCTCTGTAGGCGAGCTGAATGAACGAGGGCTCTAAGTTAGAGCCGCGCGCGACCGCGAGAAGAAGGCCCATTTTCTCTTTTTCGAGCCGATGCCGATTCCAGACTGTGGCTTTGAG
>CAYGHT010000150.1:0-4009 GCA_964349755.1 uncultured bacterium | reverse complement strand
GAATGCCGATGGGGTTGACGTTGCCCCAATAGTCTTCGCGTTGGGGATGCATGTGGGGATCGCCGTAAACTTCTGACGTGGATGCTTGGAAGATTTTGCATTTGAGACGGCGAGCGAGTTCGAGCAAATTCAGAGCGCCGAGGACGCTGGTTTTGGTGGTCTGAACGGGGTCTGCTTGGTAGTGGCGAGGGGATGCGGGGCAGGCAAAGTTGTAGATTTCGTCTACTTCGACGTGGAGCGGCTGGCAAATGTCGTGGCGCAAGAGTTCGAAATGGGGGTGCTGAAGCAGTGGCTGGATATTGGCTTTTGCACCGGTGAAGAAGTTGTCGACGCAGAGGACTTCATGATCTTCTTGGAGAAGCCGCTCTGCGAGGTGAGAGCCTAAAAAGCCTGCACCTCCTGCGACGAGGATTCTGCGACGTCTGTCATTCATTCTGAGCCAACAAAGGTTAAGCGGCACTCTTTTTCATGGTATGCCCAATGGATGAACGGAGTCAATTGTTCTGTTGTCTCTTCCGAGACGGTCACGATGGCTTTGTCTGCGAGTGCGAGGAGGTTTAAGCTTGCTGTCGATTTGAGAGGAACTGGCGCCCAGATGAGAATTTGGTCGTATGCAGCTCTTTTTTCTTCGAGAAAAGCGGCAAAGCGCTTCGATTGGAAGTTCTCAGGGAGATCCACGACGAGTGCCCGTTGGTCTGTGCCAGCTAGGTGTTCACTCAGCAGATGCGAGTAATTGGGTCCATCGCCGCCGATGAGCGCGACGATGGCGCTTCGTGTGGGATGTCCTAAAAAGAAGGTGAGCCTTTGCAGGGTCTGCAAGCCTGCTTTTAAGGGGCCGCTCACGGGATAGCGGAGGGCGTCCAATTTTTCTAAAGAAATGGGAAACCCGCGTAGGAGCGTCCGGATGAGCACGAAGAAAAAGAGTGCGGCGGCGGCAAAGAGGGCTCCGAGCAGGGCCATCCGAAAGAGATGAGGCGATGCTGCTAAAATGGGGGTGACGGCTCGATCGAGGGGCTTGGATTCGACGTGATGCAGGTGACGGCTAATGGTTTTTGATTCGATGAGTTCGGTCATGACTTGCATGATTTTTGCGCCCATCTCGGTTTTGATCTCGAGCCAATTTTCCAATTTCCACCGCTCGGGCAGATCGGCGGCCAGGGTGCGCAGTTCAGCCATTTTTTCTTGGAGGAGCGTTTTCTCTCCTTGGAGGGCGGCTTTTTTTTGTTGAACCATGTCGCTTAAATGGGTCTGCAAGATCGAGAGCTTTTGATGGATGGAGTCGAGGCTTAAACGCTGCAGATCGGTGATTTTTTTTCGCAAGAGATTTGCATTGAGCTCTTCGACTTTGCACAGTTGTTCGAGATGATCGTGGAGCACTTTGCGAAAAAATCGGAGCTCGACAATCCACCGGTCGGCTTCTTTGTCGGTTCGGTACTTTTCGTCTTTGAGCTTCATGGCAAGGGCGCTGGCTTTTGCGATGATCTCGAGGCTAAAGGGGTCTTTCACACCGACAGAGAGCGCTCCAAGCTCGAAGTCTTCGCTTTCCATTTCAGCGCGAAGCCGTCTCAGGTGGTGCATGGCGCTTTCCGCTTCATCGAGTTTACGCGTCGCTTCGAGATGCAGTTTTTGAGCGGCTTCCAATTCGATCCCCTGGAGCTCGCTTGTAGGCGAGGTGCACGCGTGGGCAAAGCGCTCTTGCAACATTTTTTCTCGTACGCTCAAGAGGCGTAAGTGGTTAGCGAGGTAGGCCGAAAAATCGGTTTGTTCTATCAGCGAGCTCGAGCCGCGCGCCCAGGCAAAGGGGGCTGGAAACTCGACGTTTTGCCAGGCAGTTACAGTCTTCAGCGTGTGATGCAGACGCTCTGCGTCGATTTTGTTTTGCCGGAGCGCTCCAAGCTCGCTAAATTGTTGCTGCATATCGGGCGCTTCGATTTTGCTTTGGAGAGCGAGCTCAAAGAGATCGCGCTGATGTTCGAGCGTTTGGATCATTTGCGTCGTACTGTGCATTTTTTCTGCAAACGGCTCGTGACTTGCGACAAATTCCCATTGCTCCCGTTTTTCGAGGAGCGCGAGGGCAACTTCGATGGAAAGAATTTTCGCGCGCATGGCTTCGTGCGGCTGGACGTAGCTTTCGAGCTCTTCTTTGAGTCCGACAAACCCTTTGGCGCTCACAATGCCTTTTAAATACTCTGTGTGTTCATCAAAGACTTGGGCGAGCTGGGCGTAAATCTGCGTTTGCTTCTGCTCGAGATAGGCGAGTTGCTCAGCTGCGATGAGATCGCGCTCTTGAGCTAAATAATTGCGGTATTCTTCCATCAGGCTGTTGAGAAGGCGTGCGGCTAGATGGCGATCGCGGTGCTCCATGGTAAGGTCGTAGATCGATTTATTGGTTTTATGACTGGCGATTTTGAGCTTTCCTTTCAAATTTTTGAGGGTGTCGATCCACGGAGTGAAGGTGAGTGGATACACAGCGCCGAGCTGGAGGTTGGAGGGAACTTGCGTGCAGGTGAATGCGATGTTTTGATGTTGCAACAAAGAGCCGCGTGTCCCGTGCGCGAGGAGCTCGTTTTGCTCGCTCAAGAGTTCAAACTGTTCTGGGTCGGTAAATCGAAGGGCGTAGGTGGTTTTGAGCTCGCCTTCGTAGTGCACGTCTTCAAAGGCAAACCAGTCGACGTCTTGCAGGGGAACTTCTTGCTCAGCGCTCCAATTGTCGCGGATGCGTCGAGTGACTTTGTGGAAGAATCCGCCCCGCGGGACGCTCAGTTGAAGTCCGTATCGGACGAGGAGGGGTTTGAGCACTTGGTGCGATTTCATTAAAACGAGCGTCTGGGGTTGCTGGGAGCTCATTCCAAACCCGGTGAGAAAATCCTTAAGGCCCCCTTCGTCGCTTTTCTCGACACCCTCCTTGAACGTCGCTTCGGCGATGTAGACAGGAGGGGTCAAGAGTGTGAGGGCAAAGAAGCCTAAGCTAGCGGCGATTGCAATCAAGAGAAGGCGAGTCCGAAGTCGCAAAAAGAGCTTGCGGACGTCGCTTAGAGTGAAGATCCGTTCGTTCGGCTCAAAAGGAATAGGATCTTGATGTAGCGGAGGGCTCAAGGAACGAAAATCCCTAAGCTGCCAGCATTTTTACCGACGACTTCAAGTCCGGTGAAGCTTGGTAGCAGTTGTGAAATGAACCGGTTCCATTCAGTGATTGGTTTTGCAGCGACATAGACGATGTCGCCTGGCATCAGGAGCAAACTTTCATTGGGCAGATGGATGACGTGCTCCCAATTGAGTGTATAGATTTTGGGGCGCGCAATGCTTCCTCGGATGACTTGGATGTACGATTTGTCTCCTGTGTAGGGAATGCCGCCAGCTTCTGCTAACGCATGCCGGAGGGGCATCGTCCCTGCAGGTAAGGGGATGACGCGCTCGCGCAAGACCTCGCCCATCACCATGAGGCTTGCGGCCCCCGGCTCTGCGATGTAAATTTTATCGCCGCCGCGCATCACGATGTTTTGGCTCATGTCGCCCGTTTTGAGCAGCTTGATCATGTCCACGGGGAGTAGATTTCCGTCGCGTACGACATAGCTCTTGAATAGATTGGCATCGGTGGGGACATGGGCCTTTGAAAGGACGTCGAACAGACGGATTTTTCCGTTGATTGGAATGCTTGGAATGGAGACAAGTCCTGCGAGTTCGACTTTGCGCACCATGCGCTCTTTGTAGGCCAAGAAGACTTCGGTGTCGCTAATTTGTCGATTGTAGGCAGCGGCGATTTTTTGACGGGCCTCTTCGAGAGTGAGCTCTGAGACTTCAATGGGTGCAAGATCGGGGAGGGTAATGCGGCCATCCACGACGGTAAATCCAACGGATCTACCGATCTCTTGGACCGCTGCAGCCAGATCGACCCGTTTTGGGTTCAAGAGAACGATCTGGAGCACATCGTCTTCGTGAATTGTGTCTTTGTATTCTTCGAGTAGATTTTCTGAGAGTTCTTCGACGCATTCGCCTTCCATCTCGAGAA
>CAYGHT010000149.1:0-4039 GCA_964349755.1 uncultured bacterium | reverse complement strand
CGATTATTTCAATGAAATTCTCGCCATCCGTGCGGGGATAAGTCCTCGACCTGAGAGATATGATGAAATCTATTGGGATTTGGTTCAGGACGATGTCCGTCCACGGCCGTTTGGAAAGCCCCAAGCGCTCGATCAGATTCTGATCGATCAGGGGCTGTCTTTGCAGGAGTTTGAATTTTTAAAGCAGGCAGAGGAGAGGAGCAATGCGCTTGTTCTCTTAGAGCAAAAAGCCATGGATGCGATGACGGGAGAACACCCGAATCCTGAATTGGCACGCCAACTTGTCTTTGGCGATGAATACATGAGGGCAAAAGCAGCCATCATGGCTCCCATTCAGCAGTTTTTGGATGCCATCGACAAACGGACGAGCGCTCGAAGCGATCAGTTAAGCCACCTTGTCACCCTCATCATCACCTTGGCAGTCACGCTGTCTGTGATTGCGACCCTGTTCATGGCCATCTCCATCACCAAAGCGCTGCGACTGATCGCTCGGGGTGCGAAAGAAAACGAGCTGCTGCTCTTAAACATTCTCCCGTCAGCCATTGCGGATCGGCTTAAACAGGGCGCAGAGATCATTGCCGATGAGTACCCCCAAGCTAGCATTCTGTTTGCCGACATTGTCGGCTTTACTGCGATGACGAGCAAAATTGGAACCAATAAAATGGTCGATATTTTGGGTCATTTCTTCGATGCATTTGATGAACTTGCAACGAAAAGCGGCGTCGAAAAAATCAAAACCATTGGAGATTCCTACATGGCGGTTGCCGGCGTTCCAGAGCCTGTTGCCGATCATGCGATCCGGATGGCCAATTTTGCACTCGCAATGAAAGAAAAAATCAAAGAGCTGAATCTCATCTACAATCTCGATCTCCAGATGCGCACCGGCATGACGTATGGGGCGGTCGTCGCAGGAGTGATCGGCCACAAGAAATTCATCTACGACGTCTGGGGCGATGTGGTCAATGTCGCCAGCCGCATGGAATCCACAGGAGTTCCCGGAGAGATTCAGATCACAGAAAAGATGGCGCTTTTACTGGAAGATACGTTCGTGATTGCACCAGGCCAAGAAATCGACGTCAAAGGCAAAGGGATGATGAAAACCTTCTTTCTTAAAGGAAAAAAATAGCGGATGCCACGAGGATTTACCGATGAAGAATGGAAACTCTTAAGTCCACTCACAGAAACCATCCATCTTGAAAAAGGAAAGACCTTATTTCGCGAAGGAGAGGAAGCTCACGAACTTTACCTTCTTGAAAAGGGGCGTCTCGTGGTTGTGAAAAGGGGACATCGCATTGCTCACCTAGTTCCCGGAGACTGGGCCGGAGAAATCGCCGCTCTCACTGAGAGCAAACGACGCACAGCGGCAATCCAAGCAGAAGAAACCAGCCAACTCTTTAAACTCTCGCTGGTAAAACTCAAAGAATCGACCCAAGAAAACCCTAGTCTCTATTACCAGATCATCGCCTCTCTCTCCAAACTGATCGCAGAAAGACTGAGCTCTACAAGCGATGCCGCCGTGACCTCTTTAGAGAGGAAATTAGCTCTGGCCAAAATGAAAGCTTCGATGGGAGAATTCCTCTGCTATCTTCTCCTCGCGATCTCCTGCTTTTTCTATATTTTAAAAGGAATCGCTCTGTTCGAGATCAAGCCTCAGGAATCATCCCTATTGACCATTCCGATTCTCCTTTTCTTAAGCCTGTTTCTCTTCATGATGGTGAAAAAAAGCGGTTACCCCTTAAAAACCTACGGCATCACACTGCGCAATTGGAAGTCCTCTCTTTTCGCCTCGCTTCTTTGGACCCTTCCTCTCATGCTCTTCTTCATCCTCTTGAAATGGCTCGTCATCACAATCGTGCCCGCATTTCAAATGACTCCTCTGTTCATCTTCCAGAATCTGACCCAAAAAAGCTTTGGACCCTGGACCTGGCTGCTCATGACAATTGGATACATCGTCATGGCGCCCGTACAAGAAATGATGGCGCGCGGATGCTTGCAAGGCTCCATGATGAAGTTCTTGACCGGCAAACGAAAAAACCTTTTTTCGATCATCCTGTCCAATACCATCTTCAGCACGCTGCACCTTCAACTTTCGTTGGAAGTCGCCCTCTACGCCTTTTTTGTCGGCTGTTTCTGGGGATGGCTCTACGCGCGCCAACACACCTTGGTCGGCGTCTCTGCCTCTCACGCCGTTTTCGGACTCTTCGCCTTCCTCGTCCTTGGGCCTCTTAGTATTTAAATAGTGTTTGCCAACCACCCGTCTTTCCCCTATAGATACGCTCATGCGCTTTTGTCATTTTATCCTGCTCGCAGGCCTTCTCTGTACTGCGGGATCGCTCGCGCTTCGGTTTCGAGCTGCGAGCCCATTCGATAAGCAGGCTCTACTCGCCTCTTACACCTACCTCGGCCCCAAAAGCCCCTTGCAAGGCGATCCGCAGCTGATCCAAGTCCAAGTGCTCGTGAAAGATTCGCTCCAATCAGATGGGCCTGTGATCACACAGGCCGAATTCAACAAGCAAAACATCCCCTTGCAACCGCGCGACATCTATGGGAATCGAGGCTCTGCCAGCTTCCAATTGTCGCCGGGTAAGTATTCACTTCGCTGGACCATCAATCAGCATAAAACGGCCTGGCCACGAACAATCAGTCACGAAGAAGAAGTCACGCTTTCGCCGCGCGATCTCTGGCTCCAGATTGTCATCGAGGGCGAAAAGGCGTCGATCGAGTGACTGGAGATTGGACTAATTTTGGACTCGAATTCAATAAGTTTTTGGCTTCATTTGGCTTGCAGCTTTTGGGACAGGCCCGAATGAGGGCCGGACCAAAAGCTGCAAGTCAAAGGAAGCCAGAAACTTGAAGAAGTCGAGCCCAAAATTAGTCCAATCTCCAGGCGTGACTACGCCCATTCAATTCAAACCGGTGTACCAAACGTACGTGTGGGGCGGCGATCGGATTGGACGCCTCTACCACCGCCCCGATGCCCCCGCCCAAGCTGCTGAGTCGTGGGAAGTATCCGACCGGATTGAAGGGATGAGCGTCGCCATCGACGCTGTCCACACGGGTCAGACGTTAGCGGCGCTCACCCGCGACATGGGCGAAACGCTCATTGGACGGAGGCTCTCTCTCTCTAAATTCCCACTACTCGTAAAACTCATCGATGCGCGCGAGTCGCTGAGCATCCAGGTGCACCCTCAAATCGCCACCGCTCAAGCGGAACCAAAAACTGAACTGTGGGTCGCGCTCGCTCCCAGCTCGGTGTATGCAGGATTTATCCCCGGCGTCTCAGAGACCCAAATGAAAAGCGCCTTAGGCACCGCCGCGATGGTCGATCTTCTCGAATGCATCGAGATGGAAGTGGGCGATGCGGTCTACATTCCAGCTGGCACGGTCCACGCCATTCGGGCCGGATCGCTCCTGCTCGAGGTCCAACAGAACTCAAACACGACGTACCGGCTCTACGACTGGGGGCGCGAGCGAGCGCTCCACTTAAAGGAAGGGAGCGCGTGCATCGCGCTTCAAAAAAAAGGCGCTGGAAAACAAGTTCCTAAAATTCTCGAAGAGACGCCCCAATTCAAACGGACTCGACTTGTGAGCTCCCCTTACTTCGAGGTTGAACGGGTGGAACTTCGTGGACGCTACGCGACGCCCATCGATCCATCGACCTTCCAGATCTTCTTTTGCCAAAGCGGTTTTTCTGAGCTCAGCTGTGATGGGGCGTCGCTGAGCCTACGCGCTGGACAGACCGTGCTGATCCCAGCCGCTGCGCAAACACTCGCGCTGTCCGGCAACGCTACTTTGATCCAGATTCAGCAAGGTGAGCCAGCGCTAGAGCCGAGAGCTCGCTGACCTGATCGCCGAGCGCGCTCGCCTCAATGCGGCAAGCAGAGACATTTTCTTTCCACGCAAAGCGCGGCAAGAGCTTTTTGAGCGGGTCCAAAAGAAGCGCTCCGCTATGCACTGCGATGGTTCCTAAAACAACGACCTCTGGATTGAAGTTCATCAACACAACGCCGATGCCTTGAGCCAAGCGCAGGATGAATTC
>CAYGHT010000148.1:0-4082 GCA_964349755.1 uncultured bacterium | reverse complement strand
TGGAGTTTTTCGACGAGGATCCTTTCAGGGGGCTATCTCCACACGATTTATCGAATGGATGCCCTGACCCAAGGGAAATATGCTTTAAGCCCTGTCATGAGTCGGTATGAAGGAGTGGGGAGTTGTTATGCATTGCATCATTCTCAATACCATTCGATTGTTGAAGAACCCGACACGGTGAGCCTGGTCGTGCGAGGCCCTATAGAAAAAGAATCGTTTCAAGTGATTACTGAAAGGAGAGGAGAAATCCAACCGAAAGATTCGCTCACTTTACAAACTCCGGAAGAGAAAAGACAAAAAGCCATGACGCTCGCCGATTATGAAAAAGTTCTTAGCCACTTGCGTTTTTTAAAAATCTTATGAGGAAAGCCATGATGATTCTGTTACTTGCTGTGCAAGCACTTGTATGCTCTCAGGAAAAAGACGTGGATTTTTACTACCAGATCGCAGGGCAAACCTGCCATGATCTCCTCGCCATTCGCAAGGAGATGGATCGGATAAACGATGAGATTTTGTGTCTTCTTGCTGAACGGACAGCTTACGTAAAGCGAGCAGGGGAGTTAAAGTCCAAAACAACGAAAATTGCCGATGATCGGCAGCGAGTCGCCGATCAAGAGAGAAAAATCACAGGCAAATCGATGGAATTGGGGCTGCCTATAGAGATTAGCCTGCCTGCTTTTAGGGCCATCATGGAAGCTTCGATTGAATTTCAGCAGGACTACATCGAGCATTTGTCTGGCAGTTGAGTTGTTTGGAGAGCAGAAATTTTGCTCGTTCACAGTTTGCTCTCATTTCTTCGTAGCTCAAGATAGGGCGTTGGTTATGAATGTGCTGAAGGCTCGTTATCGCGCTTTTTAAAGGGTCTGGAAGGATGTAAAAATGGATATGGGTATGAGGAACTGTCTGGCCTACCGCAGGTCCGTCTTGGATGTAGCAAATCCAGTCGTTCGACCCGGCTGTTTCTAACAACATCTTCTTTAGGGCAATGACGGCTTCAAATGAGGCGATTGCTTCTTCTTTGGTCAAATCCCAGGCGCAACTGTGTCTTTTCGGCAAGATGAGGAAGTTGCCGTAAGGGCTGATCGGCTTGTGACTCATGAGAACCTGAATCCCTTTCCACTCACAGACAATTTGCTTTTCAATTACCTTTGGATTGCAGAAAGCGCATCGATCCAAATCGATCTGAATCTCATGGACTTTTTCTTCTGTTGCAGGTGGAGCGGGCATTTCTCCTTCGACTAACGCGCCCATTTGCGCCAAGATGGCATGGATGGATTGGAGATTTTGATGGAGAGCGTCTTTGTGGTGTAAGAGCTTTTGCGACCAGCGGCCTTGGGGCATTTCGGTCTGCACAGTGGGTTCTAGTGTCTGATTGCGTAAATTCGTTGAAGTATTTGACCTGTCTTCATCCTGACAAAGATCGCGCTCGCGCTCAACAACTTGATGCAAGTTGCCGTCGCGCTCCGCACGAACTTTCTCAGGCGAATCCAGGCGCAAATACTGTAACGAATTTACGCAATCAGACACTAGAGCTTTGAGCGTTTCTCGAATCGCGGCAATGATCTCAGGCGATTGGAAGACGTTTCGAACGGAAAAATGGTTGTAGAAGACGTATTCATTCAAGGCGTTTTTCTCCACCGCGTCCATGACTCCTTGGCTTCCTTTGAAGCCAGAAGGGATGATTTCAACTCCTACGGTAGAGGAGTTTTTTCCATTTCGTTTCTGTTCTGTGGCAAAGATCATGAAGCTATCTGCCCCTGTCGTTTCTGCAAGAGCTTTACGGCTTTTCCAAATGGCCTCATAGAGCTCTGCGAGCTCATCCGTTGTGCAGGCGTCGAGAGTTTGTCGTCCTTTCACCGCAATCCAAAGGTGATAGGGGGCAAAAGGGGTTAAGGCAAGAGAAACAGATACCCGGTTTCCTTCCCAAAGAGAGGAGCTGGACGGGGTTTGAAAGAGCACCTTGACCCCTTCCTTTTCCAGTACACGAACTAACTCTTCAGTTGTGATGCTAGAGGGAAGTCGGCTTTCTAAAAGCGAACGGTTGAGTGTCCAAGTGGAGGCGTCAGAAAATGCTACCCAGCTTAGGAGAAGGGATAAGAAAAGCAGACGTCTCATTGAGAAAATTCTCGGTAAACCAGGGATTCTAGGGTGCTTGTTCTTTTTCCGCAAATTGGACATGCTTCACTCCTTCAAGCAAGGGCAGGTATGTTTAAACACGCGGCATTTCTCGTTCTTTTCATTGTTTCTCTCTGCGCTGCTCAGAGTGAATCTTACATAGCTGCTCGAAGTCAAGCAGAGAGCAGATGGGAAGCGTTCAAAGCGAAGAAGGAGTTTACATTCTTTAAGCCTGGAAGATCCGATGAAGAGCTGCAAGTGGAATTCGAAAATCTCTATAAAACCCGTGATTTTCTCTGGACCACTCCAGGATATGAACTCGCAGAGCATTTGATTGCAGCCGATCTGATCAGAGCTCCTGGTTGTGCAGCTTTTGCCTTCAACAACACCGTTCCCTACTACAATGCTAGCACGATCTCTTTAGGAGACAAAGATTACATTGCGTGCGAAGGGCCAAGATCAAAAGACGTTCCGAAGTTTTTCAATCTTCTGGCCTCTCAACACGTCACGCATCTTGTGCGCCTGACCAGTTCATATGAAGGTTGGACGAAAAAGTGCCACCCCTATTGGGATGGGCTCATCAAAGAGACCAATGGGGTTGCGTATTTGAATATTCCCACAGAGACGGGGGGCTACTCTCTGCAAACATTTCACATGGATCATTGGAGAGACAATCGTGGCGTAGACCCGAAAGAGCTTCTTGCTTTTGCTCTTCAAATCCGAGAAGGCTTGAGCAAGGACAATGGACTTCTTGCTGTTCATTGCAGTGCGGGAGTGGGCCGAACGGGCACATTCTTAGCAAGTTTGGCCATCATCGACGCCATTGACAAGGGGGTTCCGTTTAGCATCGAAGAGATCGTCTATCGCCTTTCTCTTCAACGCATTCACAGTGTGGGTAAATTGGCTCAGTACATCACTCTTCACAGAGTGGCTGAATTGTATTTAACCCAGAAGTAATGAGCCAGCCCGCAAAAGTCCTGCCCCCTAGAAAAATCGCCCTTTTGAGCTATTTTGCCCTCCGGATCGGTTCGCTTACGCTCATTTGTCGGAGGAATTAACCAATGCAGCTTTCTCAAACTCCTTAATGGTTTCAAGGAAATGTTGTTCTGCCAGGGAGGGTGCATTGAGCGCTTGCTGCTGATACTTGGAATATTCAATTCTGGCTTTATCAAGAGCCTCTTCGTGGCTTATTTTCCCAGCATGAGAAAGAGTATCCCTGGAGGCCGTTCGTAGAAAATCGTCAAGCTTGACAATCCAATCCTTCATATACATGGGGTTTCGGCTTAGAGCTTGCAGTTCAGCGAAGTCCAAGTAGAGAGATACGATCAGGTTGAGAACTTTCAATTCCTCTTCGTTGAGGTAGTTCTTTGCAATTTCTGCATCAGATTGCCTTGGTTTCTTACCTGACCAAGAGGTGAGGCCCATGTTTGTTTTCTCAGCATTGGCCCGGGAGTGGATGATTTCAGCGGCTGTATGTCCGTGAGCCGCCCAGTGCATTTTGTTTTGCACTACTCTGAAAAACTGTTTTGAGCTTTCCGTTTTCGGGTCGTAATCAATGCTTGTGGCGTAGATATCGAGGACTTTGCACCAGAATACTTTTTCAGAGGAGCGAATGTCTCTGATCCTGGCCAAAAGTTCACTGAAATAGTTTCCACCGCCACCTCGTTTCAGTCGCTCGTCATCAAGTGTAAATCCTTTGATCAAATATTCTTTCAGCCTCTGCGTAGCCCAGATACGAAACTGGGTGCCCCGGTGCGAACTGACCCTGTATCCTACCGAGATGATCACATCAAGGCTGTAGTAGGTTACCTGGTAATTTTTGCCATCAGAGGCAGTTGTCCGGAATTTCCGGACAACTGATTCCTCGATTAACTCTTTCTCTTTGAATATGTTCTGTATGTGTTCGGAGATCGTTCGCTTGTCTTTGTCGAATAACTCACACAGCTGTGCTTGGTTCAGCCAAACGG
>CAYGHT010000147.1:0-4088 GCA_964349755.1 uncultured bacterium | reverse complement strand
GACGAGGAGCAGAACAAGTGGAATACGGAAGCCAGGGTTAACCCCGCTTTGCTTTCTGTATGGCGACCAGTTATACTCCGGGAAAACTACTGTGAATGACAATGCCTCAAGACGCTCTTCTCTGGGTTTACCCTCCAAAGGACCCTGCCCTTTTCGACGCGATCCTCAACGAATTCAATATCCATCCGGTCATTGCGCAAACGCTGATCTCTCGCGGCTTTAAAACACTGGAAGAAATCCACGAATTCTTGTACGCCAAACTGCCAAATCTGCTCGCTCCGGAGCTCTTTCCTGAGATGGACAAAGCGGTAGAGCGCATTTTGCGAGCGCTCCGCCGCGATGAGTCAATTTTGGTGTACGGCGACAACGACGTCGATGGAATGACCGCAGCGGCGCTCCTCACCGACTTCCTACGAACGATTGGGCTCACGACCTTTGTCGACATCCCGAACCGCGCAACCCTCAAAAAAAGCCTGACCGGCGATGCCCTACAAGTCGCTTTAAAACACAGCTGCTCGCTCCTCATCACAGTCGATTGCGGCGTGACTGCGGCCAAAGAAATCGAAGAATTCGTGAAAAACGGCATCGATGTCATTGTGACCGATCACCACGAGCCAACCTCCCAAATCCCACACTGCGTCGCCACGCTCAACCCAAAACTCATCAATAGCACATACCCAAACCGCGATCTGACGGGCGTCGGCGTCGCCTTCAAGTTAGCCCATGCCCTGATGAACGCACTGGCCGAAGAAGAAGAGATCTCCGTGCCAAAAATCGATCTCAAAAGCTACCTAGATCTCGTCGCACTTGGCACCATTGCCGATATGGGAGCCCTGCGAGGAGAAAACCGCATTTTAGTGCGCTATGGCCTCAAACAGCTTCGCAAACTCAAACGGGTCGGCCTGGCAAAACTCTTTCAGATCAGCGACCTTCAACCCTCAGACGCAACCCCCTCGAACATCGCATCGAAAGTCGCTCCAAGGCTCAATAGCCTCGGCCGCGTAGCAGAGCCAATCAAGGGCGTCGAGCTTCTCCTCCTCAAAGACAGCGAGGCCGCTGAAAAACTGGCCCATGAACTCGATCTGTACAACCTAGAGCGGCAACGAATCGAGCGCGAAGCTGCGGACGACATTGAAAAAACCATCCATCGCCACCCCGAGCTGCTTCACGACAAAGCCATCGTCCTCTCATCCAACAAGTGGCATCCCGGAATCATCGCCATTTTATCAGCGCGCATCGCCAAGCAATACAACCGCCCAACGCTCATCATTTCCATTGAACAGGGAGTCGGGAAAGGATCCATACGGACAATTCCTGAATTTCCTCTGCTCAAAGTTTTGAAAGCCAACGACGATCTCCTTCTCAACTACGGAGGCCACGACTACGCAGCCGGCCTCACCATCAAAGAAGAAAATATTCCATTGTTTCGGAAGCGCTTCATCGAAAGCGCACAAACAGAGCTCAAACAGCGCGACGTCACAACCAAGCTCTATCTCGACGCAAAAATCTCGTTTCGCGAACTGACCTTTGACTTTCTGGAATCGCTCAATCTCCTAGAACCCTTCGGCAACGAAAACTCTCCACCAATCCTGTATTGTGAAGCGACCCAAGTGTGGCCTCCTAAACTCATCGGCAAATTGCACATGAAACTCTTCTTAGAACAAGAAGATCGGATGCTCGAAGGCGTTGCTTTTGGACTCGGCGAAAGACAAGGCGAGCTCCGCAAGAAAGGCGAGCGCCTCGGAGTCGCCTTCACGCCCCAAGTGAACATGTTCCTCAACAAAGCCAGCATCCAGCTGCTCATCAAAGACTTCCACGTCCTTAAGGATTAATCGTAACTATTCAGGTGAGTGGCTCTGACCGCAAGTTATTGAACCACAGAGTTCACAGAGCACACAGAGGCCGCGAAACGCGGCGAAAAACACGCATTTCCTTAGCTTTTATCGTGCTTCATGACTTCTCTCGCGCTCTCTGTGTCCTCTCTTGGTAAACATAGTTATTTCGGCTCTGCGTGCATCAAGAACGCCAGATCCTTCATGACATTGAGCGCTTCGGCAAGCTGCAAATCGCTTTGACCGAATAAATCGATCGGATCGGCGTCGTAGTTTTTCTTCTTGAGCTCGCTTAAAAAATTCTGATAGTTCTTGTTTTGCTCGAGCCGGAGCTGAGAATTTTTCTTCAGCGCATCGAGATACGGCTCATACATCGCCAATTTCAGCTGGAGATTGTACTTGTACATCGGCCCCAACTGAGCCCGATGGATCGGCGAAAGATCGGCAAGATCATCTTCAAAATGGGGCTCAATCTCATCGTTATCCAGAGGGAATTTTGAAAATTCCTCTCCAATATCGAGCGCAGACAAGATCCCAGGAATGACGATGTTCGAGCTCACCCCTTTGAGCTGCGGGCTTTTCCCAGACACTGTGTAGTAGCGCCCCCGCGTGACTTTGTATTCCCCTTGCGGATTCACTTTGGCATTGTTCACCGCATCCAACGTGAACGTCTGAAACGATCCCTTCCCAAATGTCCGATCGTCACCCACCACGATCGCGCGACCATAATCTTGCAATGTTTGCGCCACGATTTCCGCAGCAGAGGCCGATGCACGGTTCACTAAAATCACAAGCGGCCCATCCCAAACCGGCTTCCCCTCAAGTTCGCGCAAATGTTGCACTCGATTCGCACTGTCCTTGATCGAGCAAACAATGCCCTTGTTGATGAATAGACCAGAAACGGCGACCGCCTGCGTAAGAAGTCCCCCTGCATTGCTCCGAAGATCGAGAATAACCCCTTTCAGCTTATGCTCGCTTTTCACCTGTTCGAGCGCTTTGCGAATGTCGCTTGCCGAAGCGCTTTTTTGGTCTTGATAAAAGGAAAAAAGTTTGAGATACGAGATCGCGCCATCGCCGTACGGCTCGAGAGTCGATTCAAGCCGCGTCTCTTCCAAGACAATTTCATTGCGCACCAGCTCCACCTCGAGCCGCTCTTGAGCGCGGGGGACTCCCTCTCCCGTCTCTCTCAAAATCGTAAGCAAGACAGCAGACCCTTTCTCTCCCCGAATGTGCTCCACCGCCTCAATGATATCCATGCCGACAATCGGCTCCTGATTCACCGCGATGATTTTATCGTGAATTTTCAACTTGTTGCTTTGACTTGCCGGACTATTTTCAAAAATCCGAACCACAGACAGACCGTCTAGATCATCGCGCAACTGCGCGCCAATTCCAAACAGCCGCTGCTGCATGTGAATCATGAACTGATTGGCCTCCATTGGCGTGAAGTAATTCGTGTGGGCATCGAGCGCAGACGCAGTTGCCTTCAACAAGCACGCAAGTGTCTCTTTGAAACGCTCTTCGGACGTCGGGCCTAAAAACTCCGCCTCGCGATTCAAACGCCGCTTGGCAATTCGCTGAAAGAATTTGTCTTTTTGTCCATCGAGCTTTTCCGCCGCTTCCATCTGGAGCGCGCGAATGCGCAAGAGCCGCTCTTCCAAAGCGCGGCTGCTTTCCGCCCAAGCCAGATCCTTAAACTCCTCGGATCTCACTCCCGTCGGTAACTCCGCACTTTCCAGTTTGCTCTCGAGACTGCCCCGTCGCAAAACTGCGTCGAGAAAAACAGCATGAATTTCCTGAAAACTGGAAAAATCGGTTTCCTGAAACCCTTTAAGCGCCCGTTGGACGGTTTCTTCAGTGGGTTTCATCCAGCCCTCCACTTCAGGCGCTAGAAAATAGGTTTTTGTCGGGTCGAGCTCGTCCAAAAAGTTCTGAAAAATCCGCTCCACCAGCTGAGGCGTCATTTTTTTATGCGACGCATGAGCCCTCAAAATCTCTTCAATTTTGGATTTCACTTCCCTAGGGCCAATTTGAGGGGGTTTGGCGATCCCTAAAAATGGCAACAGTAGCAACAAAAAGAAAAATCGGCATATACTCATAAGGCCTGACTATAGGTGAAGTGGGGGCTAAAGCGCTAGTCCCAACCTATTTATGGCCAGCATTTTAAAGAAAATGTTTGTTCTTTGTAAATTTTCTGGAGAATTTGGTTGATTTTTAATTCTAGATGATGAAATAATCATTACAAGAAAATAAAAA
>CAYGHT010000146.1:0-4118 GCA_964349755.1 uncultured bacterium | reverse complement strand
ACTTTAGCTCAGTGGTAGAGCATCTCACTTTTAATGAGAGGGTCGATGGTTCGAACCCATCAGGTCTCAATAAACAAAAAAGGCTATTTGCCGTCAGGCAAATGGCCTTTTTGCTTTATTGAGACTTGGAGCAACCCACCTGCGTGGGTTGCGTATGGGTTCGAAGTGAGCCGCTTGCAGGCGGCGAACCGGCGGGAAGCCCGGAACCCATCAGGTCTCAAATTTGCTTCAAATTTTAGACCCTGAGCAACCCGCCTGCGTGGGTTGGCGGTGGGTTTGAAGTGAGCCACTTGTAGGTGACGAACCGACGGAAGCAGAATTACTGGGAATTCCACGGCTTTGAATCTAGTAAAAGAGCAGCATGGTGATGACCTGTATGCCCATGAAACAGATAGCCGTGTACTGTGACTTGCTTATCTAAATGCTCAAAGAGCCATTCTTTTGTTAGAGAGTCATCCACGAGTTCTAATTTATCAAAGCTGGGAGATTCTCTAATGCTCTCAGTGGAATGGAAAGCTGCTCGGACACGTGTTTGGCAAGCAAGCTCAAAAGATTCTGGATCGAGTTTGACCATCCAGCAAAAAATAGGCTCTTCCGTGCTTGAAGGATTCTCAGGATCTCGAGGGAGAATCTCGAGCAGCAGAATCCCTCTCAATGAAACCAACTGCTCTGATTCTTCATCATGAAGTGCGAGAGGGAATCCTTCGAATTCTTCCCATACTTTAGCTGTTAAGTGTGCTTGAGGAGAGGTCAGGAATGCTAAGAATAGAATCTTCACCAGCCAGTTTTCGAAACGCCTTTGCACGATGTTCAGGCCTCAAGTAGATAGTCCCGTTCGAACCATGTACAAGAATAGCATGGATTTTTGATTGTTGAGCAAGAATAATCGCTTGGCTTTTGGATAGCCAAATGCAGCCATTTTTTTGTCTAATGCAATATTCCTGAATAATGAAGGCTTTCTATCTTGCGTATCCAATTGTCGCGGAAGCTCCGCGACAATTGGAATCGCCCCCGGATTTCTGCTTGAACAGTCCTTGGTGGCATAATGTCATCTTGAACGTCATGTAAGGTGCGGTCACGGCCCTGGATGATTTGGAAGCTGAGCAACGCGCCTCAAGCGCGTTGGTGGTGGGTTCGAAGTGAGCGCTCTGCAGCGCGCGAACCGGCGGGCGTGTCCCGGAACTCCATCAGGTCTCAAATTCGCAATCTTTTATTGACGAGCTCCAAAGAATTTCATAATATTCTTCAACACATGATCCGCAAATCTTCGCTTTATTCACTGATTTTCACCATTTTCAACGACGCGTTGGGCTGGGGCGTTGTGCTCACGATTTTTGCTCCTTTGTTGATGAGCGGGACGGGGCATTTTCTTCCTCCAGAGACCTCGTTGCACACGCAGAACTTGATTTTGGGGCTTTTGATTGCGTGCTATCCGTTGACGCAGTTTGTGTTCATGCCATTTCTGGGAGCGATTTCCGATCATCTGGGACGAAAAAAAGTGCTGGAGTGGACGATTCTTTGTGCGGGCTTTAGTTTCATTCTTTCTGCGATTGCGATTTGGAAGGGGAGCCTTTTTCTTTTGTTTTTATCGCGCATTTTAGCAGGGGTTTTTTCTGCGAATTCAGCAACGGCGCAAGCGGCCATTGCGGACATCAGTTCGGAGCGGGAGAAGGCGAAGAATTTATCTCTTTCTGGAATTGCTGGAGGGCTTTCTTGGGTCATCGGCCCGCCTTTGGGCGGATTCCTTTCGACAAAGGCGTACGTTCCTTGGGCCGATTTCGCAACACCTCTTTGGTTTGTCGCAGGCCTTTTTTTCATCAACTATTTCTGGATTGTGAAGGGCTTTGACGAGACGTATGTAAAAACGCATAGAGAAAAGCACGACTGGAAACAAGAAATCAAGGACTTGGCTAAACTGTCGAGCATTCCTCGAATGACTCCGTGGCTTGCAATCTCATTCTTTTTCTATTTGGGATGGGGCTTTTTCGTTTTATTTTATCCCGCCTTGCTGGTGCAAAAATTTCAGTTCGATCAATCTTCGATCGGATTGCTTTCTGGTTACATGTCCATTTTTTGGCTGCTGAGTTCAACGGCATTGAATCGAGGATTGGCCGAGAAATTCAAGCCCGAGGCATTTATTTTGCCGGGGCTTGCCCTTGTGGGCCCACTCTGTATCGGTCTTGGCTTTTCTAATGCCATCGCTTGGTGGTATGTGACATTTCCAATCCTCGGCATGTGCGGCGCTGCCATTTGGTCTAACATGCTCGCTCTGCTTTCGAATCTTGCGGGAAAAGAGAACCAGGGAAAAGTATTTGGCATTAGCCAATCGCTCATGTCCCTTGCGATGTTCGTAAGCCCGCTCCTCTCTGGCCTGCTCGCCGCAATGGATGAGCGGATTCCGCTGACAGCAAGCGGCGTCATCTTAATTGGAATCGCCGTATTTGCTTCGCTCTATTACTTCCGGAAAATCCGGAAATGAGCCTTCCTCTGCATTGCGAGCAGCTCCGGTTGATCGCCGACCTCGCAGCTTCACGCACTCCATTTTGGGATCCGATTTTTCGTTTTCTCAACTATGCGGATTCGTCCTACTTCGTCTTTGTGTTGATTCCGCTGGTGTGGGTTGGATTTTCTTGGCGGTGGGGTCTTCGACTTTTTTATCTTGTTACCATTAGCACGCTGCTCAATGCGTTTTTTAAAGAGCTCATCGGCTGGCCTCGACCGTGCACCGACGCGCCGGAGGTGGGGATGCTCTGCATTCGGGGGTTCGGCTTCCCAAGCGGCGGCGCACAAACCTGCATGCTGCTCGGCGGGTTGTTGATCTATACCTGGAGGACGCGCGCGGCGTGGGTACTAGGCGTGCTCTACATCGCACTGGTGAGCTTTTCCAGACTCTATCTCGGTGTGCACTACCCAATCGACATTCTTGGCGGGTGGGCAATTGGTTTGGCGCTGCTCGGCCTTTACATCTGGTGGATTGGCCCAATTGAGCGATTCTTGCACTCCAAACGCCTTGAAACAGGCTTTGTGCTTAGCGAAGTGTTTCCTTTATTGTTGATGCTTGGCTCCACGTCCTCGCTCTACCATCGCGTGGACGCAATGGCCGTAGGGCTCGGAGCCTTTCTCTCTTTGAAATACCATTTGTATTTGCCTGCGCCGAAAACAATCCAAGCGGGCCTCATCAGAGGCACCATCGCGGTGATTGGATTGTTTTTGATCCTTGCTGTTCTACCGCCAAGTTGGCCAATTTCGGTGAAGTACGCCATTTTAGCGCTTTGGCTAAGCCTTGGCGCAAGTCCCGCTTGCAGGGTTTGCCGCGCTTTTTAAGATTTGTTCGGCAACCAGAAAGTCAAAATGCGTGGTGATCTTGATGTTCGTCTCGCTCCCTGGAACGACGAATACGTCCAATCCTAGATCAAGCACCAGCTTACAGTCATCTGTCGCCTCAAACTTGGCTTGAAGCGCTGCTTCATGCGCTCGGCAGATCCAGTCGAATCGAAACGACTGAGGCGTTTGCCCTCGGAGGAAGTCGGCGCGCTTTGGGATGTCGGTCACTTGGGGTTTTTTTGGCGCATAGACCAGCGTATCCGCACTCGGAATGCAAGTGTCCACCGCGCCGTAATTGCTTGCTCCACACACGTTCTCGTGAAGGATGGCCTCCGATACAAAAGGGCGAACGGCGTCGTGAATGACGACCAGATCGGGAGGAGAGCTAAACGCGCAAAGACCTGCAAACGAAGATGCCTGACGCGTAGGTCCACCAGCGATGGGGCGTACCAGAGGCCAATGGCGGGCGGTCTCCATCTTTACCTGAGGAATCCAATCAGCAAGGCACACGAGGAGAATTTCATCGAAAAAGCCAACGTTCAAGAAGGATTGAAGCGTGTGAAGATAGACGGGCATCCCAGCAAGAGGCAAGTATTGCTTAGGGATTTCCCCGCCAAGGCGCTTGCCGACGCCAGCCATCAGAAGAAGGGCTCCAACCCGCTTGTTTTCGAACATAGCGCAGAGTATAGCGAACCGTCATGAAAACCGTTGAGAGAAAAGCGCTTTGGCGTATGATTGACCGTTTTCTTAAAAAGCCTGAATAGCTCAGTTGGTAGAGCAGCGTATTCGTAATG
>CAYGHT010000145.1:0-4184 GCA_964349755.1 uncultured bacterium | reverse complement strand
ATGGTGAGGGAAGGGCCCCATTCTTGATGAAGCGGCGCTAGAAAGCGGAAGGGCTCTGCCTGGAGCCAAGCTCCGCTAAAGAGTAGTGTGTAAGCCATGAAACGAATCATCGAATGCCTCTGGTTAAAGGTGAGGCATGAGGATACGGATTCAAGTTTTTATTTTACAATCACTTTTCTTTTTGGGAAGCTCCCAGTTTCAGCAAGCCATGAGTTATAGAACTCCTTTCTACAACTCATGTTTATGGGTAAATTTGAGTTATAAAGCGAATTCAAAGAGCGAGCTTTTTCTCAAGCGTCTTTAGCTGTTCGACGTACTCTTCGAGCTTTCGGACGTGGACTTCTTAGTGGTTGCATTCGGCGATGGAGATGGCTGGAGCACTGTGATATTTTTTTTCTCCTGGATATTTTTCTCTCTCTCTTCGATAGTGATTTTTCAAAATTAATTTATGAGGCATGTATGTCTGCCACTTCTCTCATTCTTACAAGTCCAGTTTCTACAGCTGATGTCGATCAGTCAGTACAGCCTCTTAGCATTCATTTTTTAAAATTACGTAAAATCGAGCGCTTCTTTTCTATTAACGATAAAAACTGTGGACTAGATCTTGTAATTAAGAAGGTTGTTGATTTTTACAACGCAAAAATTAAAGGAAGTCGATACCTTCAATTTATCTCTAATTTTCCTCAGGGAGACTATTTTCTTTCAGTTTATGGGCAAGTAATTTCATCACCATCCCGGTTGGCAAACTGGGTCCAAAGTTTGGGATGCACTAAAAACTTAACAACTCAAAAAATCTCTTATACATTTTTTTATCATCGGACTTCATTGGATAAGAAGATACGTGAGATATTTGCACTAACAACGGGGCAAGGGTATCTTGTAATAGATAAATTTGCTGATTTTCAATTTCCAACTAAACTTGCTAAAAGACTTGCAGCGCCTAATATTCTCAGTTCTAAGACACGGCCCTTAGTCGGAGGAGTCCTAATTCGCTCGGAAATTTTAAAAAAAGCTACCGCAGTTTCTGGCTCCGATGCGATTAGTGATCTCTTTACTCGAATTAAGTTTAATTTTCGTGAAGATTCTTCAATCTTTCAACTAGCGTGCTTTCAAACGCAAAAAGGAGGGCCGCTTAAACGTGGTGCAACCATGGAGATGGGAATCGGATCAGTCCGGTTAGGTAAACAATGCGATCCTAATGATTATCCTTCTATTTTATTGCATTTTTCTATGATTGCTAGAGGAGTTGAAACGAACCGAATTTCACTAAAGAAAGGGGTAAACCCAGCTGCGGAGATAGATTCGGAAGATCTAGAGTACCTTGATTACCTGCAACCTGTTGACTTTACCCTTGTTCCAATGCTGGAAAGGCGGCTTGTTAAGTTTATTTACTCTGCTGTGGTTCACAATCAATTTCTTCCTCCTTTTGACTTTTGTCATAGTCATCGGAGTGACTATTTTCAAGCATCTGATCATGTGCTTCATTATGGAAATCAACAATTGTTCTGCACAAATCCTTTTTCCGCTGAGGCAATGATAGGCATGTTAAAAAATCTCAAGCCTTTAGCAGCTTGTTCTACTAGAGAAAAATTTGGTGAAGAACTTCAAAAGGTTTCTATCTCATTTTCGGCATTTGGCAAACCTCAAAGATCGCCTTTTATAGATTTTTTTGAAGGTGAAATGCACGCCATGCAAGACGATCTCTCAGAGGCTTATTGGCGTCTTCATAAAATGTGGTTTCAAGTGCGAGCTGATTATTTGGGTTTAATCCATGAAGAATTCATCCGTTCTTTGGAAAAAACTTTGATTCTTCCTCAACAAGATGGGGCGCTTCCTGATCGATGGCCATCTCCAGCAGAAAAAGGAAAACGCAAGAAAGAATTAAAAGAAGAACACAAGAAAATTTGCGATGACATTAAAAAGAAAAAGTCATGCTCGCACAACATTCGTTATAATGCAGAAGCAGAATATAATCAAAAATATGTGGGTCAAAACAACTACTATTTTGGAGACAAAATTTGTCCTCACCACATCGAACTTTTTGATATTCTAGGATTCACAGACACGGAAGTTTTTCTCTATCATGTCAAGGAGGGTTTTGGGCAAAAATCTCGCGATGCCTGTTCTCAACTTCTAAATTCAGCTAAGTTGATTCATACTTTAAAGCAAAGGGGAAGCTCGAATATTCTTTCTGAGCTTTTCAAGGAAGTAACGGAATACAAGGGAAAAGACCCCTTGCGTCTCAAGGTAAAAGCAAGTTACGAAAGCTTAGGGTTGAAAGGGCTTGCGGCTTTATTCGCTAAGAAGATCGTTTTTGTTTACGCCTTTATCGACGAAGCGCAGGGGGTTCGGCTTCTTTCAGCTGATAAAAAAACTAAGATTCGCGTTACTGTTGCAAGCATTGAAGCAGCCAATGCGCGATTTAAGAAAAAGGGGCAAGAAATTTTTAATCAATTAGTTAAAGAGGACTATTTGATGAAACGAGGTTATTTAACCTCTCGCTTTTTTTCTGTTAAAGATACAACTTTTTCCTTAAAAACTCTTGACATCCCAAATCAGCTGAAGACGCTTCATTCAAGCCTTTCTACTCATTGCTCACAGTTCAAGTCTACGATTGTCAAATTGGATGTTCTCCGAACTCAAAGAGAAGTTGAAGCCATGGGGTTTGAGTTTCGCATTTACCAAATTCCTCGAACAGATTACCCGGCAGATCTTTCTTCGGCTCCTTCTCAGCCTAAAAGTAAAGCTTCAAGCAAATCTCCAGAGATAAACGAATTGTCGGATGTTGAGGAAGATGAAAGAGCCGAACATCGACATGAAGTAGGAGAGGGGGATGATTTTATCCACCAAGGAGTAAAATATCACATTCATCCAACACTTCCTGACAGAGCTTGTGGACTACACGCTTTGCTTGGGGTTATGTCAGATGGGGGGAAGGTCTTTTTTCCTGATGAAGAAGATCCAGATGATCAAAGTCGTGCGTGGCTTGCAGTTCGTCAGCATTACGTTCAGAAATTTAATGAAGATTATGACCAGTATCGAAATGAGATCAGTCCATGTCTTGTTCGACTTTTGGAAGATTACTTAAGCCCAAGTCGTTCTTCTGATGAAAAACTCTATGTGCAAATGATTTTTGATCCTATTCTTAATGAAATTAATTTGCTAAAAACAGATTTAGAACGAATACAATCTGAAGAGACGGAATGCAAAGAAAGTCAGATGGAAATATTTGAGGATCTTGTTTCATCTGAAGATGAAGCAGTGCAGGTTAGCCTTTCTCAGACTCTGGGTTTTCCTCTAAAAAAACTTCAAAAGGAAGCAGAGTTTCGATACAAGATGATAACTAAACAATTTAATCAGGTTATGGCCGAAATCGAATCAACTGAGATTGGTCGCCAAATTCGTCAGAATCGCGTAGAACTAGACCGCTTTGATTCAAATAGAAAAAATCTCTACCTCAGTTTCGTTCGAAGCGAAGAGGTATTGACTGCCTATAAGAATGCTTGCTTACGACAAGACTATTTCTTTTCGAATGACGAAATTGGGTCAATAGGGAGCTGGCTTTTTAACAAACGGGTCATGGTATTTGCTCATCAAGCTCGAGATCTAGTAGCACCAGAGGATTATGGTCCTGACGAAGGGGATGCCGTTTATATTTTCCATAAAGGACTACATTTTTCTCAGTGTGAAATCATTCCAGCTGCTGCTGATAGTCAACCTAACTCACAAAGCAGCTCGAGTTCAAGTACGCAAACTTCACAGAGCCCGAGTTCAGCATCTTCATCTACTCAACAACACAAAACGCCGGTAAAGGCTACAACTGTGACAACAACAACAGGCGCCCCTAGTCGTTCTAACCCACAAAGCAGCTCGAGCTCAAGTACACAAACTTCGCAGAGCTCGAGTTCGGCATCTTCATCTGCTCAGCAACACAAAACGCCGGTAAAGGCAGCAGCTGTGACAACTACAACGGGCTCTCCTAGTCGTTCTAACTCACAAAGCAGCTCGAGCTCAAGTACGCCAACTTCGCAGAGCTCGAGTTCGGCATCTTCATCTACTCAACAACACAAAACGCCAGCAAAGGCTACAACTCTGACAGCTACAACAGGCGCTCCTAGTCGCTCTAACCCACAAAGCAGCTCGAGCTCAAGTACGCCAACTTCGCAGAGCTCGAGTTCGGCATC
>CAYGHT010000144.1:0-4223 GCA_964349755.1 uncultured bacterium | reverse complement strand
AATGATGGGAGCCGGCTCTTTTTCTGGCTCATATTTCAATGCAATGGCCAAATGGGTTGGGTTCGTGATGATCGTCTTTGCAAATTTCGCTGCGCGGGGACCCTCTTGGTACGCAATTTCACGAGACAATTCGCGGCGCTTCGATTTGATCATCGGATCTCCCTCCGTGTCTTTAAACTCTTGCTTGATCTCGAACTTTTCCATCTTCATTTCTTTGGAAAAGTTCTTTTTCTGAAACGCCAAATCAAACAGCGCCACCATCAGAAAAAAAATGCCCACCCGAATCGTCACGCTCACCAAAAAGTCGTTCACCACAAGTGCGCTTGCAAATAACGGCATAGAAACAGTCGAAACGATCTGCGCGAGCTTGTCGGAGATCACCAAATAAATGATGATCGCGGCTCCAGTAATTTTCGCAACCGACTTAATCAGCTCGATGAGCACCTTGAGCTTGAACTTCTGCTTGATCCCTTCCACCGGATTGAGCTTCTTCAGATCGAACTTCATCGGCTCAAAGGAAAACACCGGCCCCACAACGAGGAAGCTCACCAAAACGCCCACAAAACACACGAGGATCATCAAAGGCAAACTCGATTTCAAAATCACATCCATTGCCTGGAAGAAATAACCAGGAGCCCGCGTGGCAAAATCCCCTTCCGATGTAGCAATCGCCCTAAACATCTGGAGCATGAACGTCCCCATCTGATCAAAGAAAAACGAAACGGACGCGAGCGCCCCCACCATCGACACCACAAATGTCAACGCCGACGGCACGTCCTGAATCTTCGCAACCTGCCCTTTTTTGCGCGCGTCCTTAAGTTTTTTCGGCGTCGCCTTCTCTGTTTTTTCGGCCATGCTCTAAACAGTACTGGAAGTGGGGACTAAATGCCAAATTTTCAAGCCAATCCACCAAAAACATGGCTCCCAGCAAACGGAGGCTTTTGAGCGCGTTGGTTGTCAGTTGTGAAGTGGGGGAGCAGAGGAGTGTTCATCGCTGATTTATGCGCTTTCTCATGGCGAATCGCTCTGCACACCAATTCTTTAAATTACGCTAAAGCGAACAAACACGTTTTGTATCTTGCTTAAAATAATAGGCTTAAAATTCCAATATGCTCAAAACTGACATTTGTCAGTTTTGAGCATATTGGATTGACATGGCCGCGACGCTCATTTAACATAAGCTCTATGAAACCATTTGTCGGAAGAGAGAAAGAGCTTCGAAGATTGCAGGACCTTTCTCAATCAGGCCGAGCTTGCATTGCGGTCATTAAAGGACGGCGTCGAATCGGGAAAAGCCGTCTCGCTGAGGAGTTTGGGCGGGGGAAGAAGTTCTTATCCTTTAGCGGACTTTCTCCAGTAAAAGGAGTCACAGCGCAAAGCCAACGGGATGCCTTTGGACATAAATTAGCAGAATTATTCGACCTCTCTCCAAGTTCTCTGCTCGATTGGAGCGATGCATTCTCGCTTCTTTCAAAGCATCTGACAAATAAGCCAACGGTCATTCTCTTTGATGAGATTTCGTGGATGGGCTCAAAGGATCCAACCTTCATTCCCAAGCTCAAAGTGTGGTGGGACCTTACATTGCAACACTATCCCGCGCTCACACTCGTCTTGTGCAGTTCCATCTCCACGTGGATCGACAAAAATGTCATCAATAGCACCGCCTTTTTTGGGCGCATTTCTCTTTATCTAGAACTTGCTGAACTCTCAATCCCTAAATGCAAAGAGTTCTTGAAGCTTCGAGGTTTTAAGGGGTCCGATCTCGACTTCTTTAAGATTTTGAGCGTCACGGGTGGAGTCCCTTGGTATCTCGAGCAAATTCAATCCAACCAAACTGCAGACGAAAACATCAAACGCCTCTGCTTTGAAAAAGAGGGCGTTTTAGTTCATGAATTCAACCGCATTTTCAACGATCTGTTCTCTTCAAGAGGAGAGGTCTACAAGAAGATTATTCAAGCGCTTGGCCAAGGAATGAAACATCGCGCTGGGCTGCAACAAGCGATCAGGTACTCATCGAGTGGCATGCTGACTCAGCATTTAAAGGCACTTGAGATTTGTGGATTTGTGACCAAACATCCCGACTGGTCATTAAAAACAGGCAAGGTCGGCAAGTTAACGCTGTATCGTCTGTCCGATAACTACCTTCGGTTTTATATTCATTACATTGAGCCAAATCTCGCTAAAATCGAGCAAGAAGCCTTTTCAGACGCTCCACTCTCCGGTCTACCAGGATGGGAATCGATGCTCGGCTTTCAACTCGAAAACCTTCTCCTAAAAAACAGACCGCTCCTCTACCGAGCGCTCGGCATTCAGCCCCAAGACATTGTCATGGACAATCCCTATGTCCAAAAAGCCTCTGGCCGAAAAAAAGGCTGCCAAATCGATTTCCTGATTCAAATGCACTCCAACACACTCTTCGTCTGCGAAGTCAAAATGCGCCGCCGCGAACTCGGCCTAGAAATCGTCGACGCCATGAAAGCCAAAATCGCTTCGTTAGCGCTCCCTAAAGGGTTCGGCGTCTCGCCTGTTTTGCTCCATCTGGGCCCAGTGTCAGACGCCCTGCTAAGCAGCCGCTATTTTTACCGGATGATCGATATCGCTGAGTTGTGAGGGGGTGGGGGAGTGGAGGGTCATGGCGTTTGTTTCTTGGCTTGTTGCCTTAGACTCATTGAATTGCTGATTTATACGGTTTCTCATGGGCCAATCGCTCTGCATAGCAATTCCTTCACATTGTCAAGAAACTCCTGCATGCGATAAACTCTTTGTCGAACAATTTATTTAAGGTGCACAAGTGTCTGTGATTTCCGCAGCTGGCCGATTGGTCAGAGACTTGATCTTTCTTCCAGAGACAGTGAATCCTAGCCTTGTCGATGTCGTCCGGGTCAAACAGCCGTCGGAAGAAAATAGAGAAGATAACTGTTCTGTTTGCTTTGATCCAGCTTTTCAAGACCTAAAGAATCTTCCGCGAAGGTTCTGGACTGTCATGCATTACGAAGTAGCTCCTCCCCATAGGTTACTTCACCCCATTCATATAGAATGTCTTGCTAAGAGTGCTTTACACACTGGATTGCTCAAATGCCCTCAGTGTCGAGCAAACATCAACTTTGCATCTCTCGAAAAAGCTGCAGACTTGCCCTTACAAATTGCCAGCAAGCCCTGGAGCAAGTACGCCATTGGAGAAATTTCCCGCATTGCGCGCAGAGTTTGGAAGAGAATGCCAAGCAACCTCTTGATCGGTTGCCTTCCTGTAACCGGTACGCTTCTCCTTATTAGCTCTATATCCTGGCTTCGAGATCCAACAGGAACTGTCTTTCGAACGTTATTATGGGAGGGCGCGCTTCCTTCGTTGGTTGGAGGTGTCATTGGTGTGGGATTGGGCTCGTTTTTCGCGAGTATAATTCTCGGCTTAGGAAAATCGTTAATCGAACAGATGCGCTTTCAGCCTATCCCTGAGACAATTGTTCAAATAGTTTTGGTGGGGATTACCGCACTGATTGCGTTTAAAATTGCAGCGCTTGTTGGCAGCATTTTCTCCGTATGGTGTGTGAAGGCGGCTGTATTTTCAGAATCTTTTTCAGAGATAATAAACCTTGGAATCGAAGGCGGTATGGGCATGATGTTCATACGCGCGATGATTGAATATTGACCGATGAGTAATCCAGTCGCCTCAGCCACTGCAACCTCCAGAAGCCCTCCCTTTCCTCTTTTCACGCATGGTATCATCGTTACATTTGGCTGCTTTTTAGATGATCGATCGATGGCCGCTTCGGCTCAAGTCTGCAAGGTGTGGAGCAAGAATCTCATAGGCCATTTAGAAGATGAATATTGCCGACGTATCGGCTATCGCTCTGAGATAATCAAAGCTTTGCGCAGTCGCAAGCTTTCTCTTTGGCGCTTGCCTGTATTGGATTTAGGCGGTCGGATGGGGAGCACTGACTACATCGATTTTTTACAAGATAAAGATATGACTTCTCCTCTTATGCGATTTATGGATGCACGCAAACGCGTAGGTCTTGCAGTTCGCTGTCGCGGAAATGCAGACGGCAATGTGGATTTCGGAAAAGACAAAAATCGCAAAGAATACCGCATTCGCGACCTTTCCTCTGTTGTAGCTGTTTTCAGGCGTCATACAAGTGGTAATTCATGGGTATATGGAGGATATTGGGAATTTGGAGTCATTTCCAGGATTTCCAGAGTGGTACATAAACCTAACCATCAACTAG
>CAYGHT010000143.1:0-4243 GCA_964349755.1 uncultured bacterium | reverse complement strand
AGCGCGCTGTGTGAATACTGCGCGGTTGAGGGCGAATTAGTCCAAACTCCAGTTATCTCGACTTTGCAACTTTTTTAGCTAGGGTAGCCTAGCTAAAAAAGTTGCAAAGTCGAGCAGAAAAGATGTTCTGTAAATGCAAGGGTGTGCTGAATTTTCAAAAGCTAAAGGAAAATCACTGTCCAAGCATTGCACTTGGACAGTGAACGACGTCTCATCACTTAGAAGCCGGAACTGTAGAGTTCAAAGTCTCCTTTCCTGGAGGCGTGTCCTTCGGCACGCCTCGGACGCCCTCACGGCGAGATGCTTTGCATCTCGTCCTGCCGGGCCGACGGTCAAAAGCGGTTTTTGGCGAAGCCAAAAACATCGCGTTTGACTCGAGTCCAGCCCCGGAAGCCGCATTGGCGGCTTCCTGCCCCCAAACGAAAAAGCCCCGCATTTTGCGAGGCTTTTTTGTTTGGGGGCGGCTGGACTCGAACCAGCGGAGCCCGAAGGCGATGGATTTACAGTCGGTATCTTCTCTTCCGGCAGCGCAAACTGCATAACACAGGCTCAATAGAATTAGTGGTTTAACGAAATGGTGAGTATGTCAGTTTGAGGCCTTTTAAGCCAGTTTTACCTGGCCAAGTGCGTAAAATTTGCGTAAGAAACAAGGATTCTCTGTTTATCGAAAACTCTAGAAAAGATAGAGTTCCAGCTTTGCACCTAAAAGTTGGATTGTTTGATGGGGAGTTCAGTTGAGAATAGTGTGAGTTTTCCAAGGATCGCTTTCCAAGTAGACGTGGGAGGCTTTTCTTTAAAAGGGGACAGAACTTCCAAAGAAGCTAAGAGTTCCATTCTTCTGCTCCACGGGGCGGGCACATCGAACCGTTGTTTATTCGATTCTTTGCGCCAGTATCTATGGGAGCATCAATTTTCATCGGCTGCTTTTGATTTTGTAGGCCATGGAGAAACTGGCGGCCCCCTCCAGGCATCTAGCTTGGAGGAGAGACTGGTGCACACCTGCGAAGTCATTGAAGCGCTGAAATTGGCCCAGCCTCTCACTGTTGTGGGAGCGAGCATGAGCGGGTATACATCGATCCAATTGCTCGAGAGATACTCGATCGAAAATCTGATTTTGTTTGTTCCTGCTGTGTATCATGCCGATGCTCCAGCTCTTCGCTTCAATCAGGGGTTTTCTGGGGTGATTCGACAGCCAAAAAGCTGGTTGCACACAGACGCTTGGAGAATTTTAGAGTCGTTTACAGGCAATTTATTGATCTGTTTCGCAGAAAACGATGATGTGATCCCTCGAGAAATCATCGATCGACTCTATGCCTCTGCCAAAAACGCCAAGAAGCGAGAGTTGTATTGTGTCCCGAATAGTCCGCATAAGGTGCAGCTGTTTTTAGATCAAAATCCGACTGAACGAACCCATGCATTTCGTCGGATTCTCGATTTCTTAACGACAAGGAAGGTTCTTCTATGAAAATGATCATTGCCATCCTCGGGTGCATCTTTTGCTTCTTAGGTGATTTAACCGCTCAAACAGCCTCTTCTGGTTCCGTTCAGCAGGAGTTTGTGATTGCATCCTCAGGAACCAAAATAGAGTACTTCTATCAAAAGCCTTCAGGAGAAGGGCCGTTCCCAGTGGTTTTTGTTTTGCACGGGCATCAACCTGATAGCAGGAACGGAGGAGGAAGGCAGGTTGTTGACTTAGCGTATCTCAATTTGTTGGCCGAAGAAGGTATTGTGGGCGTGGCTATTTCTGCGCCCGGCTATGGACAGTCTGAGGGCCAGCGCGATTACTGTGGGCCAAATTCGCAACAAGCGGTAATTTCTGTCATCCAACAGTTCAAGAGTCATTCATTCATCGATCCCTCACGCATGGGGCTTTATGGGTTTAGCCGAGGGGCTATTCTCGGAAGTTTGGTGAGTTGCCAGTGCGCCGATATCTCTCTCCAGATCTTGGAAGGAGGGTGGTACGATTTTACCGTAGATCGTGGGCTTCCCTCTTACTTGAAAGGGCTGACAGACAACATTCTCAAGGAAACCGGAGGAACTTCGGAGGCATTGAGGACGCGTTCTGCCGTGCTTCAGGCAGATAAACTCCATGCAACGACTCTTTTTCTGTATGGAGAATTTGATGACAAGAAAGGGTTGTCATCGGCTCGTCATCTGCATGAGCAGCTCCTAGCGCGGAATGTGGAAAGTTATCTCAAAGTCTTTCCCAATGAACTGCATTTTGTGGAAGGCCAGAAGTGGGCAACGATCATTCCGTTCTTGCGTGCCCACTTTTTCAACTTGTATGGAATCGGGATCAATATCTCTATGTCGATGCCTGTTTTTCAGATTTCCAAGATTCAACCTGGATCTCCAGCTGAGCGCTCTCAAAAGTTAAGAACGGGGGATGCAATATTGCGAATTTCGCCACTCAACACAGAGGAAGAGATCGATGTCGTTGGGATGAGGTTCAGGCCGATTCTAGCTCTCTTGCTAGGAGAAAAGGGAAGTTTTCTTCGGATGCACGTCCAGCATTTTGATGGCACGGCAGAGGACGTTGTTGTAGAGAGAACCTGGCCGAGCCCAGAGGGCTTTTAAATGAGTACAAGGAATCGTCATTTTATGAAATTTATCATCTTCTTATTTTGCTTTCTTACCGTAGAGCTTGCTCAACATCGCGAAAGCGACAGTCCAGGCTTTTTGTGAGCATGTGCAAATTCCTTTCGAAGAATCAGCCCTGTCTTGGGAGAATTTAGGAGCCAATTTTATCGCATCTGAATGGCACGAAAATAAAATTCCTCAGCTTCTGCAGCATTGGCATGGAGATGCCATCCAGAGCACAAAATTTGAGACATTGAGAGCTTATGCGGTAGATGCTAGCGGCACTCCTACCTTTGAAGAAATCTCGAGTTTGGAAGATCGCCAAAAATGCAAAGAAGCCTACGAATTCAATCTTCCTTACTATCGGCAGCTTCAAGCAGCTTTGGAATGGCAGCTTCCTGTGACTAGGCCTCAGATCCCATGAGGGATATCAACGAATAGCCCCTGCCGCTTTCAGTGAAGGAGGGGTTCTTTCCATTCGCTTTCGCAATGCCTCACTAGCCGAGATCAGTTCCTTCATGGGTTTGTCTTTTGGCAGTTGCGTTTTTTGATAATATTCCATGAGTGAGTTGATGTGCTCTACACCTCTGATTTCGACGCTTGGATTGGACACCATTTCTTGAATCCAGCGGGCTCCATCAATCAAATTTTCTACAATTTTGTCGCTCAAAGACTCGACAAAGGGGTGGATAAAATTCGTTACCGGAACATCTAGGACGGTAGTGTGCGCTTTGTGATAATGAGAACCTTTTGGAGCCCACGTGATCACAGGGATGTTGTTTATCTTTGCCCACATCATTTCTGCCCCCACACCAAGCCCTCGGCGATCTCGAGCATCAACGAAGACAAAGTCGCTAGAAAAGACTTGCGTCATGTCCCTGCCAAACACGGAGCGTTGATCGGATAAATCGTCTGTTCTGAAGGCCGGGTTTAAAAAGAATACTTCGAAGTCGCTTAAATTTTGTCGGATGCATTGCAAGTCGGCATCGCTCCAATAGGATTCATTGGATTTTTCATGTCCCTTTTTGATGCTTCCCGCAAGATAAATGGCTATTTTGGATCGCATTTTTCGTCTCCTGTGACCGCTATGTATGAGAAAGTGCTAATCGCGGCGAGACGCTTTGCATCTCACCCTGCCGGGCCGACGGTCAAAAGCGGTTTTTGACTCGAGTCCAGCCCCGCATTTTGCGAGGCTTTTTTGTTTGGGGGCGGCTGGACTCCGGGACACGCCCGCCGGTTCGCGCGCTACATCGCGCTCACTTCGAGTCCAGACGCGAGCAAAACTGTTTGCTCGCTCCGCCCGCAAAAATTGAGGCAATTTATTGGGGGCGGCTGGACTCGAACCAGCGGAGCCCGAAGGCGAGGGATTTACAGTCCCTTGCAATTGCCGCTATGCGACACCCCCAGAGAAATTGCTGGCGAAAGGAATTGAACCCTCAACCGTCCGATTACAAGTCGGGCGCTCTACCATTGAGCTACGCCAGCGTGAAAGAGGACGAGCCTATCAAAGGGCTTGTTTTACACTCAAGGGCTTCTTGCAAATATTGTTGGAGTTTAACTCGACTTTGCAACTTTTTTAGCTAGGGTAGCCTAGCCTATTTGCTTTCGGACGTTTGGCCTACGGCCAAACTAGTCGATTTATTTAAACAGGAAGGGGTTTTTA
>CAYGHT010000142.1:0-4252 GCA_964349755.1 uncultured bacterium | reverse complement strand
CATCTTCGCCCTTCAATAATTCCTTTTCATAGACATCGCAAATCTCCTCTGTCGTCAGGCGATTCAGCGGGCGATTTCCAAAAAAAGTCTTGTAAAAGACAGGGCTTTTCGAGAGATGTTCGATCTTAATTTCTTTTTTAAGACTCTCTAAAATTTGAAATAACCACGGCTGCAAAGTTTGAAATTTATTTTCCATGCTGATCCTCCAAAAAATTGCGTTTACTATACCGAGAACAGCTCGAATTTCCAAGAAAAAATGGTTCGGAGTTGAATGTTTATCCAAAATCCGATATAATCGCTGGTATAATGTCTTAAACCTCAAGAGGAGTCATCCTCATGTCTTTAGATAAAGGGACCAAGGAAGAAATCACCAAAAAATTTCAGTTACACGAAAAAGACACCGGTTCCGCCGACGTCCAGATCGCGATTTTAACTGAGCGAATCGCCGAACTCACAGAACACCTTAAGCTCGCTCCAAAAGATCACAGCTCCCGCCTGGCGCTGTTAAAACTCGTCGGTCAACGACGCAAACTGCTCGACTACCTCAATTCGACGGATACAAAGCGCTATCAGACGCTCATCGTTCGTTTGAACTTACGCAAGTAGAGGTAGAATGTTCAATCAACACACACTCCAAATTCCAGTAGGGCAAAAAACGCTCACCCTGGAAACAGGCAAAATTGCTCGACAAGCCAATGGTTCTGTCCTTGCCCGCTACGGCGAAACGGTCGTTTTGGCCAGCGCATGCGCATCTCCCACGGCCAGCACCGAAGTGGACTTTTTCCCGCTTCGAGTCGACTACCAAGAAAAGTACTCCTCCGTCGGCCGCACAGCCGCTGGCTTTCTCAAACGAGAGGGACGCCCCGCAGAACGGGAGATCCTCACCTCGCGTCTGATCGATCGACCGCTGAGGCCGATGTTTGAAGAGGGCTACTACAACGAAGTACAACTCCTCTCGTACGTACTTTCATTCGACGGCGCACATACGCCCGACGTCCTCGCCATTTGCGCCGCTTCTGCAGCACTGGTAATTTCAGACATTCCCTTGATCAAGCCAATTGGCGCAGTCCGCGTCGGATTGATCAACGACCATTTTGTCGTCAACCCGACCGTTGAAGAGATGAAAACCTCCAAGCTCGATCTCGTTCTCGCAGGGACCGAAGATGCGGTCTTGATGATCGAAGGATTTTGCGATTTCCTCACGGAACCTCAAGTGCTTCAAGCCATCGAAACGGGCCATAAAGCCATCGCTGTAATCTGCGAGCATCTCGCCAAATGGGCCGAAAAAATCGGCAAGCCAAAAAACAGAACGACCTTACGCCCCATTCCAGAACACACGCAAACAGCTGTTCATGCAGCTGCTGCAACGCTCATCGAATCCGCGCTCAAAATCAAGCTCAAACAAGAGCGGGAAAAAGCGCTTGCTGACGTCAAAGCCACGGTGCTCAAAGAGCTCTTCCCTGAAGTAGAAACAGCTCTTAAGCATTCGAAAGTCGACACCATGCTCGCCTACAAGAATCTCCAATCTTCGCTGATGCGCAAAGCCGTGCTCGATCACGGCCGTCGCATCGACGGACGAGCATTGAATGAAATTCGCCCGATCGACATTCAGCAATCGCTCTTGCCGCGCACTCACGGAAGTTCGCTCTTTACGCGCGGAGAAACTCAAACAATCGCAGTCTGCACGCTCGGTGGCGAAACCACCGGCCAGCGATTCGAAGATTTGCACGGCGAAGGGCTCCAGCGCTTCTATCTGCAGTATTCGTTTCCTCCGTTCTCTGTCGGCGAAGTGGGCCGCATGGGTTCGCCAGGACGCCGCGAAATCGGCCATGGTAAACTCGCAGAACGAGCGTTGAGTGCACTCCTTCCCAAACAAGAGAGCTTCCCTTACGTCATCCGCCTCGAGTCGAACATCACCGAATCCAACGGCTCTTCCTCGATGGCCTCCGTTTGCGGCGGCTGTCTTGCCATGATGGATGCAGGCGTTCACATTAAACGCCCCGTTTCGGGCATTGCGATGGGGCTCATCCTCGAAGGAGAGCGTTACGCAATTCTTTCCGACATCCTCGGAACGGAAGATGCTCTCGGCGACATGGATTTCAAGATTACCGGCGATGAACACGGCATCACTGCCTTCCAAATGGACATCAAGGTCGAAGGGATCACTCTCGGCATCATGCGCGCAGCGCTGACCCAAGCCAAAGAGGGACGCTCGCACATCTTGAAAAAAATGCTCTCCGTCTGCCCTACCCACCGGGCCGACATGTCTCCGCTCGCCCCACGCATTGAAACGATGCAAATCAAGGTCAGCAAAATCGGCACGGTCATCGGGCCTGGCGGCAAGCAAATCCGCAAAATCGTCGAAGAGACCGGAGTGCAGATCGACATCAACGACGCAGGTCTGGTCAGCATCGCCTCTACCGATGGCGACGCGATGGCCCGCGCAAAGCAGATCATCCACAACCTCACCGCTGACGTCGAGATCGGTCAAATCTACAACGGCGAAATCGTCTCTGTGATGACCTTCGGATACTTTGTACAGCTTTTCCCAGGCAAAGAGGGCTTGTGCCACATCTCTGAAATTTCGTCGAAGCGCCTCGCCACGATCCAGGACGCCCCTTTCAAGCAAGGCGACTTCATTGAAGTGAAGGTCCTCGATGTTGACGACCGAGGCAAAATCAAACTCAGTCACCGGGTCATTGCCGAGCAAAAGACTTGAGAATCCTCGCTAAAGACCTTCCCCAGCATCTGGGAAACAAAGTCTTTTTACGCGGATGGCTCAACAATATCCGGCCCTTTGGCAAGCTCACGTTTGTCATCTTGCGCGACCGAAGCGGCTTTGCCCAGCTCGTGATCGAGAACAAGACGGAATCCAAGAAGCTCGATGGGCTCCAGCCGGGTACGATCTTGCGCGTAGCGGGCACTGCCGTCGCCTCCAAGGAGGCGAGCTTAGGCGTCGAGATTGCAGAGCCCACCCTGGAGATCGAGGAGGCCATTCGCGACGTCCCTCCCATTGAGTACTACAAGCCAGAAATCCACTCAGATCTCGATTTCATCTTAGATCATCGGCCCATTGCCCTGCGCAATCGACAACTCAGCGCCGTCTTCCGAATCCAGGCCGAAATTGCCCACGCATATCGACTCTACATGCACGATCACGTGAAGGCCGTCGAGTATTTCGCGCCCAACTTGATCGGCGCATCTTCCGAAGGCGGCGCAGAATTTTTCAATGTCGATTACTTCGGCTATACAGCAACGCTTGCCCAAAGCTCCCAGCTCTACAAACAAATCATGGTGGGCGTCAACGAGCGGGTCTTTGCCCTGATGCCTTTTTTCCGCGCCGAACCCTCCCAAACCTCGCGCCACTTGTCTGAAGGCAAACAGCTCGAATTCGAGATGGGTTTCTTCAACCATTGGCACGAAATTCTCGACATCCAGGAAGGGTGCATCAAATTCATCGTCGAGTATCTACACAAGCACTCCGCCGCCGAAATCGACGCGATCGGCCACCCCATCGTCAAAGCGCCGATGAACGTCCCCTTCCCTCGACTCACCTTCGCAGAGGCCCAGCAGCTCTATTTTGAACGCACTGGCATCGATGAGCGAAGCGAGCCGGACCTGAGCCCCGCGGCCGAACGAGAACTCTCTGCTTGGGCCGCAAGCGTCCACGGCACCGATCTGGTCTTTGTAACCGATTGGAAGACCGTCAAACGCCCTTTCTACGCATACCCAAGCGAGAACAATCCCGAACTGACAAACACCTTCGACTTGCTTTGCGCCGGCACTGAGATCACTTCAGGAGGTCAACGGCGCCATACGCACGCCTCGATGATCGAAGGGATCCAGCTGAAGGGAATGAACCCACAAAATTTCGCCGACTACCTCAGCATCTTCCAATTTGGCATGCCGCCCCATGGAGGGTTTGGGATGGGATTGGAGCGATTGACCATGACCTTGCTCAAACTCAAAAACATCCGAGAAGCATCCCTTTTCCCTTCAGATCCCAAGCGGATCGCCGGCAATCGGATCAAGGCGCGCATCTTCTTTGGCGGCGAAAACATCCGCAACGAAATCATGCGACAGCTCGGGGTGCGCCACATGAATTACCAGCACCTCAAACACGAACCGACCCCCACCTCTGAAGATTCTGCTCGCGTGCGCGGCACTGCACTCGAAGAAGGAGTCAAAGCGCTCCTCGTGCGCGGCAAGTCGTCCAAAAAAAATTACCAATTCAACATCCCCTCTCATGCCA
>CAYGHT010000141.1:0-4303 GCA_964349755.1 uncultured bacterium | reverse complement strand
GTGTGCACGTATTTGTGAGGGTAGGGATCGACGCCAAGCGCCCGGATTTCCGCAAGCTTGCGGCTTCGGTTTTGAAATTCTTCGATGTTGTGGTAGTCGGGCAGCATGGATTAAAGTCCGTGGTTAAACCCGCGAATTATATGGACTTAAAGCATTGATGAAAACCAGAATTTATCGTACAGTGCATTCGCAAACAAGCAACACTCGAGGTCTCCCATGTCGAAAGCATTCCGATTCGAAGAAAACGCACGCGCTGCCCTTCGCGAAGGCATCACCCAAGTCGCCGATGCGGTGGCGATGACCTTAGGCCCTCGCGGCCGCAATGTTGGACTCGACACCTCATTTGGCTCTCCCACCATCACAAGTGATGGTTACAGCATCGCAAAAGAAATCGAGCTCAAAGACCCCTTCCTCAACATGGGGGCCTCCATGGCCAAAGAAGTGGCCGAAAAAATCAAAGAAAAAGCAGGCGACGGCACCACAACCGGCATTGTTCTGTTGCGCGCGCTTGTGGTCGGCGGCATGAAAAACATCGCATCCGGTGCGAATCCAACTGCCATCAAACGGGGCATGGATAAGGCGCTGGAGGCGATTCTCAAAGCGCTCGACGCCCTTTCCTTCCAAGTCAAAGACATTCAAGAGATCGCTAACTCCGCTGCAACAGGAGATCGAGAAATTGGAGCCATCATGGCGGAATGCTTTAACAAAGTGGGCAAACAAGGGGTTGTCTCCATCGAAGAGGGCAAAGGAACCGAAACCCACATCGACTTGGTGAAAGGACTGCAATTTGAGCGCGGCTACGCGAGTCCCTATTTTTGTACCAATGCGGAAAAAATGAGTGTCGAGATGGGACATCCTCTCCTACTCGTGACCGATAAAAAAATTAGCTCAGCGCAAGAAATTCTACCCATTTTGCAGTACGTCGCTGGAGCCGGTCTTGAACTCTTCATCATTGCCGACGACATCGATGGCGACGCCCTCTCAACGCTCGTCATGAACAGACTCCGCGGCACGCTCAAAGTCGCAGCCGCTAAAGCACCCGGCTTCGGCGAGCGACGTAAAGAAATGCTCGAAGACATCGCCATCTTGAGCGGCGCTCAAGTCATCACCGAAGAAAAAGGGCTCAACCTCCGCGATGCAACTGCCGATCTATTGGGACGAGTCGATCAAATCATCTCCACCAAAGACAAAACCACCCTCGTCGGCGGCCAAGGCGCACCCAAAGCGCTAAAAAGCCGTCTTCTCGAAATCGATGCGGCCATCAAACGAGCCACCTCCCCCCATGACAAGCAAGCGCTCGAAGAACGACGAGCCAAACTCCAAGGCGGCGTTGCAGTCATTAAAGTCGGCGCCATGACCGAATCCGAAATGAAAAAAAAGAAACAACTCTACGAGGACAGCCTCCACTCAACCCGCGCCGCCCTCGAAGAGGGAATTGTGCCCGGCGGTGGCATCGCCCTGCTCCGCGCATCCAAAACCACACAGCTCTCCATGGACAAAGACGAAGAAGTCGGAGCCAAGCTACTCCTCAACGCATGCGAAGCCCCTTTCCGCCAGCTCGTCTTGAACGCAGGCTTCGATCCATCGCTCCTGCTCGACGAAGTGCTCCGTGGCTCTAAATCCACCGGCTTCAACGTCGAGACTGAACAAGTCGAAGACCTCGTGAAAGCAGGCATCGTCGACCCCGTAAAAGTCGTAAAAAGCAGTTTAACCACCGCCGTCTCGATCGCCGGTGTGGCGCTGCTCTCCGAGGCGCTCATCAGCGAAGGGAAAGGGAAATAAGGACCACTAATTGCCCTGGGAGCCAAGACTTTTGCGAGCTGGCTCTCTACTCCAATGGGAGCGAATACATCTTCCAAGAATTCGACGCTCCCTTTCATAGCGCCAAAAAGGGAGAAGGCGTTTGCTTCCAATTGCAAACAAAAGCCCAAATCAGTATCCCCAAAGCTCATGCGCTATCTCCTCCAGTTCCTCATCCCCATCAGCTTGGCTGCAACGCAGCTGCCTCCCACAATGCTCTCTCAAGCAGCCGAAATCGCACGCACCTTTGCTCCCCTAGTTGCCAAGCGGCCTCCTCCTTCCCCTGTTCCAAAGACCGACGCCCTTTTGCAGCACACCAACAACTGGCTCACCATCGATTTAACACGCATCGCTCCTGCGCCCACCCAACTCGCTGCCTTAAACCAAGAGGCGCTCTGGCAGCAGCTCGCCGACATTGGCTTTGACGGGGTGGAGCTCATTCCACTTAAATCGACGACGAGTCTTTCTCTCGATCCGCGCTTTGGCTCATTCGAGGACTACCGCTCGCTTGCTACGCTCGTTTTAGCAAAGGGAGTCCAGCTCGTTGGGCCCCTCTTAGGCGATACTACAGGCAAAGGGCTCGATTTTGCGCTTGGCTTGAAAAATGTCGGCGAATATCCGCAACTCTATGGCCTCATCGAAATTGCTCCCGAAGATTGGCCCCTGCTCCCCAAACAGACGCCGAATGTCCTTTCGACAAATGTTCCCTGGCTCACCTTGCAAACGCTCCACAAAAAGGGGTACGTACCTGTAGACTTCGACCCTTACGTCAAGCAGAGCCATTGGGATGCCACGCAAGCAATTGCTTGCGAAGATCACGTAGTGCGCCGCTGGATTTTTCGCCGCAATGCGTCGGGGCTTCCCAAACTCGATTGGATCAATGCTTCCTTTGGCGCGGAGCGCCTTTTGGTTGCCGATGCGCTCCAAAGCATTTACCGCCTCAATCAAACGGTTGTACAACTCGACGGTCTCGCTCCACAAAACGCCCTTGTGACCATGAGCTTGAACGTCCGTAAACTCGGCGCATTCACCGCTCTAAAGACGCCGCGCGAGCTTTCTGCGATTGCCGCGTGTCCAGCCGATGTCTGCTACGATCCATTTACGCCGATCGCCGTTTTGCATGCACTTGTGGCAGGCAGTAGCGACACATTAAGCCAAATTTACCAACGCTTTTTGGATGAGGGCATCCAGCTAAACAGGCTTGTCCACGCGCTGACACAGATGAGTCATGTGCCGTGCGATCTGGCGGCTCTTTTTGCTGGAGGCAAGGGTTTTCTCTACGAAGATGAGGCGGACACAGATGCAGCGCTCAAACAAAGACTCCTCAAGGAGGATTTGTCGCAACTCGACGCCCCATACACGCGCGGCTCGAGCTGGTCTGAGAAGTGCGAAGCGGTTGCAAATCGAATCGGCGAAAATAGTTTGTCTCTTCAGGTGTTGCTGATCCGCTTTTTTGCTTGGCAGCCAGGAGTGTTCTCTCTTTCGCTCGAAGACTTATTAGGCGCTTCCACGAATCAGGGGCTTCTCAATCCCGGTGGAGTCAATGCCGATGTTCTCTATCCTTCGCTTCCTCTTCAGCTTAAAAATTCAAACTCTTGCGCATCTTCGCTTCAAGAAGCGCTGCGCCTGCGCCGAAAACTTAAAGTCGAGAGCGCCGAGCTCATCGAAGTGGTGACAGCAGAGAACTCGGAAGTGCTGCTCCTCCGCTACCAACTCTCGCCCTCTGGAAACACAGCGCTGCTCGCGCTCAACGTCGGGAAGTCCCAAGTGTCAGAGCTCATCGAATCTCCCGACTACGTGGGAAAAGCCGCCATCGATGCGAGCAGCGGCCTTGCGCTCGACAAGCCGGTCGATTCGTCGCTCTGCCGTATAACCCTCGAGAAGCGGTCCGTACGGCTCATCGAATTCGTTCCAAACCCGAATGTTTCCACAAATTAATCGCCCGCGGAAATAGCACGGCTCTAAAGGGTCAGTCCGCAGAATTTCTCTATGAGAGCTCAAAACAAGGAAATTTATATCCAGCGGAATGTGGGTCTAAAACCATAGATTCCGCTGGATATACGCAAGACTCCTCTATGAGAGCCAAAAAACAGGCTAATTTATACCCAGCGGAATCTAGGGTTTTAGACCCACATTCCGCTGGATATACGCAAGACTTCTCTATGAGGAGATAAAAAACATGGGAGGTTTTACAGCCAGCGGATTGAGGATTAACCACCCGCTCGCTATGCTCATCTAGCGATGAAATTCGGTGTTGTGTGCGCCTCTGGACTGGGCGACAGTCTTTTGATGCAGATTGCAGCTCGCCACCTTCGAGCGCTTGGGGCTACGGTCACGACGTTTTCTGATCACTTGCCTGCCTTGGAGACGTGGTTTCCTCAAAGCGCCTTTGCACCTCGCCTGGCGGCTCTGTTTGCAAAAGACATGGACGCAGTGCTCTTGGAGCACGACAACACAGAGGTTTCAGCACAAATCCGCGAACGCTCAATCCCTGTCTACACAC
>CAYGHT010000140.1:0-4388 GCA_964349755.1 uncultured bacterium | reverse complement strand
ATACCTATGTGAAGGGAGGCATGTCTCCCCTCGAAAAGACGGAATTTTCCTTAATGAACTGGAACGTATGCGGCATTTGGGGCGGCATTTCTCGAAGCAATGGCGGCGTGCTCGAGTGGCGCCTCCGTTTTGACAAGATCCTTGCTGTGATCCAGCAACAAAAGCCAGACGTTCTGATCTTGGAGGAAATTTACGACACGGCGCTAGCTGAACGGCTCGTGGATTCTTTGCGCGGCGAGTATGCGCATTTCTATACAATCATGGGGCCGAATGTACGCGGCAGCGTGGGCGGGCTGTTTGTCGCTACGAAACTTGCCTCAAGCGGATTTTCTCATACTTCCTTCGAGAACAACACCTGGGAGCTGAATCGTGGGTTCGCGACGCTAGAATTGGCAGCCGGTGGGCGTCCCTGTGCAACCGTGATTGGGACGCATTTGATTCACGGGGACCAAAGCGCAAAGCGCCAGTCCCAAGTAGCGCAGCTGGTGGCAAGTGTGGCGAAAAAGACACTGCCTGCGTTCGTGGCTGGTGACTTGAATCAGACGCCAGAGGAATTTCGAAACTCCATGGGCAAGCATGTGTATCAAGAGCCGCCAGATACAATCACGTGCACGGATGCGTTTATTCGCGAAGGATGGAACCCGAATGTTCCGACTCCGGATGAGCGGCTCGACTACATCGCGCAAGTGAAAAACGAAGCGCCAGAAGCTACAATGAACGTGCGGGATCTCTGCTTGCTGTATAACAAGACTTCCCAAACTGCGCTTTCAGATCACGATGCGCAAGTGGCCCAGATTCAGCTCGCGCGCTGATCTTTATGATCGAGCTGCGGTTGTTTAGCAGCTTTGAACGTTTCAGCCAAAAACTCTCCTGCTGGAGAAACGACGAACCCTTCTGCAGCCTTGGAAGTCGATGTTTTTAGCAGCGTGACCGTTCCTAAAATCGGCTGATCTCCTCGATCCCATTCCAGATGCCCTCTCCAAAACGTCCACACGAATAAAGCCTGTAGCCGTTTAGCCTGGCGCTGGATGATGGGAAAAATCTTCCTGAAATACTCCGCTTGGGTTTCGTTATCGATTTCAAACCGATCACTCCCCCATTTCTGGATCCGCGCATCACAACCTATTTCTGTGATGGCAATGGGGCGATCAAGGGCCCATGCTTCATTCAAACACGCTTGAAGCGATTCGGGATAAAAACCGGGGCCAAAGCTCTGCGCTTTTCCTCCTTTGGGACAAGTCGAACCAAAGGTGAGCCCTGTTTTCCAGAACATGAGGTTAGTTATTTTGTAGCCGGGATGCTTCTCGCCTCCGTTAAAGCCCATTTTCAGGCGAGGAAACGCATAGAACTGCACTCCAAAGAAATCGACAAACCGATTGTTTCGCTTAAACTCCTTTTCGGGAATGGAGAATTGCACATTGGCTTTGAACGGGATTTCCAAAGAAAATTGGCCGGTCTTGAAAAAGTTGTAGACTGCGTAGTGGCTGATCTTAGACAGAAAATAACAGATCGCTTTCTCGAGAGGGTTGCCGCATAAGGGCTCGAACTTGAGCCATTGATGGGTGATGCCAATTTGGACGTCAGAGTTTTTGGATTTGACGGCCTGGTAAATTTGGCAATGGGCGTACATGAGATTGCGCATCACCCTTCCGGCCGTTGCGACATCGCCTGTGATCCCGGGAGGATAGACTCCTCGCACGTAGGTTTGGAATGCGAAGACGCCGGGCTCGTTGAACGTCATCCAGTATTTGACGCTGGGGAATGCAGCAATCATGGCTTGAGCGTGTGTAATGAACAGGCTGACGTTGTTCAGATCGTTAAAGCCGCCTTGGGTCTCAAACCACTGAGGAAGGACGAAATGATGGAGAGTTACGTAAGGCTCGATCTTCGCGTCTCGGAGCTTTTTAATGAACGTCGTATATAACCGAAGCGCTTCGGAGCCGCGTTCACCTTTCTTAGGCTCCATCACCGACCACTCGAGAGAAAAGCGATACGCGCTCACTCCCATTTTCCCGAGCTGAGCGATGAAGGCGTCGGGATTCCCAAGCACGTCAGTGAAGAAGGTCCGATAGTCGGTGTTGGAGTCGGTCCCCTCAATCCTCGCTGGAGTAAGCCATTTCTCCCAATTGGCCGTGCCTTGAAGCGGCGTTGCAGATTGCCGGGTTCCGAGGCCCGATGTTTGAAACAGCGAGTCGGCAAAGCCGCGGTGAGCAGGAAGCGGGACGGTGGGTGCTAAAGCGCGCATCGGTGGCGCTGGCGTTGCCCTTCCGAAGAGACTTCTAGCGCCCGAATAGAGCAGGGCAACAGGAGAGACGGCCAACGAAACGCCCAGCTGAAATGCGCCGAAAGCATAATGCTGAACTTTCTGTCTCAAGGAAAGCGAGACGAGGGTCCCATTCTGGAGGAGCCTATCGGGAGATGGGAGGAGTGCGGATTCCATCTTCTGCATTAGCCAGATCATGCTCGCACTCCTTTATTTTAGTTAAAGGCCGTTGAAGGTATCACTTGTAGAAAAAATTCGTCAACGGACCCGATTCGCTAAAACCCAATTCCGTAGCTCAAGACGACAAGCGGGAACCAGAAAACGCGATGCGCATGAAAATCGCTGTCTACAGGGAGGGTTGGAAAGCTCATTTGCGCTTGGAAAAACCGTGTATCGTCAGATTCGTTGCGGTATTGCTTGCCGAACACAAGTTCTGGCGAAATCAAAAACGCATGGTCGTGGTGATGCCCAAATACCGTGCTGACGCCAAGTCCGCCACCTGCGTAAAATTCAGAAGCGACGTTTGGCTTGAAGAAATGCAGATAAAGCCCATTCATTTTAAGTTGGGTGGCTTCAATGATCGTTTGAGCTTGCAAGTTGACATCGAATCCGTGGTGACCCGCTTGGCTCCGAAAACCAGCAGAGAACGCTGGAAGAGGAATGGGGAAAGGCCCGAGACCGAGGCCCACATAGCCGAACGATTGCTCGACTCGAGTCGTTTCGTTCGCAGAAGCAGCAGGCTCTTCGTTTGCAAATGCAGTGGTCATAGCAGAGAGAAGGAGAATGGCGATTGTCTTTTTCATAAGCGTTTCCTTTGGTTAAAAACGACAGAGTGTAAACGCACATGAATTCTTAACTCAACGCAAATGATATTTTGATAAATTGACTTGTTAAATCACGTCAAAAGAATGGAGTCCATGAACCTCAGCATTACCTGAGACATGCATGGAGCGAAAAATCGCATAGACAGCAGATCGTTCTCAGCGTATATTCGACCATTCGCTTAACTGGAGGATTCTTTATCATGACGATTGATTGTACTTGGCGCTCCTGCGGAATTCGATCTATTTGCATCCTTGGAGGAGCCCTCAGTGGCGCAGTAACTGGAGCGTGTGCCGCGACCATGTTGATCAAGCAACTCCTGATGAATGATTCAAACTCTCCTTGTGGGTCTGGCTTGCCAGGAAGCTGCTTAGCTTTCCCTATGGCAATGATTTTTACAGGGCCACTCCTGATTTTAGGATCTTCGGCAACCATGATACCTATCGGGGCCATAGCAGGAAATCGCATTGCGAACCAAATTCTAAATCAGAAAAAACAGGACTAGATTCAAATAGTTTCACGGCCTGTGAGACTTTTTCATAAGATTAAGTAGAACGCCCTCATTATCATAACATCCATTTTCTCGAGGAATTTGGAATCAACGAACAAGGAGAATCCATGCACATCTTTAGCGCTTCCGAAAGAGAATCAATGTTCAACTCAACTCGAGAAGCTGTGATCAAAGAATTTTCGGCTGAGTCTGCGATGAAAGAAGCCGAATTTTTGAAGCACAGCCCTTTCACCGATGCAAAAATCTCCCAGCTCATTTGCTCCTACTTGCGTTATGAACCGCCACGCGCCGCTTCGATCGGTGAGAGACTCCCCGTAGAGATGGATATATTGTTCATCGAGCCTCGCAGCGAGATTCGTCCCCTGCCATACAAGCTCACGTTCTCTGAAGAGCCAACCTCTCAACACTCCCCTTCTCGCCTAGTTCATGCGGATTTCGCTAAATTCGTACAGTTATGTGATGAGCTTATCTCAACCGATTCGTACATTGAACAGTTTGACAGCAACTCGCTAACTGCCAGAGTGCCGAACAACTCCATTCCGTGATGCGGGTCAACATCTTTTAGCCACTAAGTTTTTTCATTCTGTAACCTTTAGAGACGAAAGCGAGGAAAAAGACTGATTGCGTACAAAGGATAATTAACAAGCTTTCCATCAAGGGCAAAATTTCTCAAGGAAGCTCTAGACAATACTAAAGGAGCTTCTTCTTCTTTTGAAAATTTCTCATCGTATACTGTGAGGCTTTTCTTTTTTTTAGAGAAACCGGCCTTTACCTCAAGAGGGAAAATATGAT
>CAYGHT010000139.1:0-4440 GCA_964349755.1 uncultured bacterium | reverse complement strand
GGCGACATCCCACTCACCTTCCGCAAGGAGATTGGGCAGTTCGCAAACTACACGCCCATTCAAGCCTCTCCTGAGATGGCCAGAAGCAGTAAAGAGGCGTTTTCTAGCTTTTCTCCAGAGGAATGAGCGGGGTTTCTGTTCGTTTGCATTTTGACACTATAGGAGTTAAAACCTGTTTTGCGCTGAATTGACTCTTTGTTTATCTTGCACTGCTCGATAAATTCGAGAACCAAGGAGTAAAACATGAGCACAATCACCGATTGCACCTCTGGAGACTTCGTTGCCTCCGAACCATTGGCTGATGAATTCGATCAATGGGCTAAAACAGTCCTGACAGCGGACAGTGCTAACGCAATCGCAAGGATTGCGTTTGAAGTGAATATCCGTGGGGAACTTGAACCCACCAAGAAAATCCCCGACCCTCTGCGTCGGCTTGATCTGCATTTCAAGATCAACTTATGTGGCTCAAGAAATGCGATCGCAAAATCACTCAATGCACTCCATAAGCTGGGTGAAGGCCCTCTTTACGAAGAAGAGCATGAGCTGGGGGATTTAAAACAAACCATGGGACTCATCATGCAGTCTATACCGCAAGCGGTAACGACCAGCATCACGGCGAATGCTTACGCATATGACGCGAGGGAGATACCTCTTAATCATAAGTCGTGGAATATCATCCTTTGCCGTTCATAAAAAATTTGAATCGGTCGCAAGATCTGCTTAACTAAGCCCCTAGATTCTGCGACTTTATACAGCAGTAAACAAATCATCCATTGTCAGCGTCACTTCTGCGGTTCCGAAGTAACCGACGTTTTTCTTCACGCCATACGGGGAAATCAGCGTGAGAAACACACTCTTGCGAGTCTGAGTCTCATTGAGAAATATGCTTTTCTTTTCGCGAAGCTCTTGATCGCATTTCTTTGTGATCGTGAATTCTTCATTGCAGTATTTGATCTCGCAGAGATTGATGCAGTTGTCTTGGCGATCGATCAAAAGGTCCACTTGTGCGCCGCGCTGAGCGCTTCCCTTCTTTGGCTTATAGACCCAACTTGAGGCGCTGGTGAGCACGCCCGCGATACCAAGCGCTGTTTTAATGTTCGCCAAATGTTTGAAACAAAGCATTTCGAAGGCGTAGCCTGCCCATGCTTGACCGAGCGGACTGTTGAATACGCTGATCCAGAAGTTGTCGTCATAGAGATTCAAGTTGTTTTCTTGGGCCTTGAGGCTCCATTTGAGGTAAAAGAGCGAGTATTCATCGATGAGGCGATAGCGGTTTTCTTTCTTTTGTTTGCCAAAATCGCGCACCGTGAGAATAAACCCAGATTGTTCGAGCTCATCGAGGATTGAGTTCATCCCGCCTCCTGCAGAAAGTCCTGTAACTTTGACGATGTCTTGCTGAGTGAGTCCTCCCGGGCACTCTGCAAGCGCTTTGATGATGGCAACGTGACGCGTGTGATTGTCAAAGAGTGAGGCGTACAGCTCGTTAAATTCGTTCGCAAGAGGCCCATCAAAACACAGCTGTCCGACAATTTGCACTGCGGATCGCCCTTCTTGCACGTAACTCAAGTATTTCGGAATTCCGCCAATGGCCATGTAGAGATCGATCACCCCTTTGCGATTCAAAGTGACGCCATGCAAACGCAAATACTCTTCAGTTTCTCGCAAGTTGAATGGAAGCAAGCGCATCGTCCCCGTGAGACGCCCATAAAGGCCTCCTTTATTGCGAATGACTTTTCGGATCATCCAGGATGCAGCAGATCCGCAAACGACCAGAATCATCCGCGAATCTTCCGACATATAGCGATTCCAAAAGTGATCGAGATCCTGCAAAAACTCCGAGCGACGCGTCGCAAGCCAAGGAAGCTCATCGAAAAAGAGGGTGATGCGACCCGGCTGTTTGCTCGCCTGAACCGCCTTGCGAAGGCGAGAAAATGCTTCAGCCCAGTCAGCTGGAGGAATCGCTTTACCTCCAAAAACGCGGGCGAACTCCTCAGCAAAATTCTTCAGCTGCTTCTTCAGTGAGGCGCCCTTAATTCCCGTGAGCGCAAAATAAAGCCCCTTCGGCTTGAAAAATTCGCGAATCAAAAAGGTTTTACCTACTCGACGACGCCCATAAACCGCTAAGAATTCGGGCCTTTTAGATTGATAGAGTCGCTGCAGCGCTTGGAGTTCTCGTTCTCTGGCAAAAATTTTTTGCGTCATAAAGGCCCTTGATGTTCCTCTATATATCGCAGAATCTACCAATAAAGCCAAGATTCTGCGACTTATACGCTATATCTCGCAGAATCTGCCAAAAAACAGGCGATTCTGCGAGATATAGAGAATTGACATTTTGATGAGCGCCATGTTTCTGAAGCAGGGCGCCTCAACTCAAATACCGTTTGTCATTTAATCGCGCGCTCCTTTATGCTCTGTTGCTCACCGAACCTTAAATCTAGGGACTCTTAGCAATGGCCTCAGTAAAGAAAAAACGGCGCGCGAAAATCGCTCGCCACAAGCGAAAAAAAAGACGACGACGCGACCGCCACAAGAAGAAGTAGCGTCTCTCTAAAACCACAATAAACCCCAGTACCAAGCCTTTGTACATGGGGTTTTTTTGCATTATTTATGAACTGGAATTACCCACAGACATTCGACGTTCTTGTCATTGGAGCTGGCCACGCGGGGTGCGAGGCGGCGCATGCGGCTGCTCGCATGGGCGCAGAGACGATGCTGCTCACGATGAACTTGGACACCATTGGCAAAATGAGCTGCAATCCGTCGGTGGGGGGCACGGCCAAGGGGCACATGGTGCGCGAGATCGATGCATTGGGCGGGCTCATGGGGAAGGTTGCCGATCGGCGGAGCATCCAATTTCGGATGCTGAACGCCTCCAAGGGACCGGCCGTCCGCTCGCCCCGCTCGCAAGCGGATAAGGCGGCCTATGCGCTGGAGATGAAGCAGCGGCTTGAACAAACGCCCCATTTGCACATCAAACAGGGAACCATCGAATCTCTGCTTGTGGAAGGGGGGCGCATTCAGGGCGTCTCTACGCAAGAAGGGATCACGTACTTAGCCAAAACGGTCGTTCTCTCTTCGGGAACCTTCATGCGCGGGCTCATTCACATTGGGATGACCCATTTTTCTGGAGGGCGCGGGGGCGATAAGGCGTCGATGGGGCTTTCTCCCTGCTTGGAGGCGTTGGGCTTTCAGCTAGGGCGACTCAAGACGGGCACGCCCCCCCGCATTCATCGGCGAAGCATCGACTTTTCGGAGTGCGAAGAGCAGATCGGCGATGAGGGGGTCCGCTTCTCGTACGACGAGCCAGAGCCGCGCATGGAGCAAATTCCGTGTCACATCACGTACACGACAGCAGAAACTAAGCGGCTCATTGAAACGAATTTACACCGCTCCCCGCTCTATGCGGGCGTAATTCAGGGCGTCGGCCCACGCTATTGCCCGTCGATTGAGGACAAAATTGTTCGGTTTGCGGACAAAGAGCGGCACCAAATTTTCTTAGAACCGGAAGGGCTCACGACCGAGGAGATCTACGTCAATGGAATCTCGACCTCGCTGCCGTTCGATGTGCAATTTGAGCTGATCCGGAGCGTTCAAGGTCTTAAAAGAGCCGAGATCATGCGCGCAGCCTATGCGATCGAATACGACTATGTGAAGAGCGATCAGCTTTACGCCTCACTTGAAACCAAACGGGTGCAAGGGCTCTTTTTGGCAGGTCAAGTGAACGGCACAACAGGCTACGAAGAGGCGGCGGGTCAAGGCCTCATTGCTGGGATCAACGCAGCGCAGCTCGCCAGGAGTAAAGAGCCGTTCATTCTCAAGCGCTCTGAAAGCTACATCGGCGTGATGATCGACGATTTGATTCGCTTTGATCTCACAGAGCCATACCGGATGTTCACCAGTCGTGCAGAGCACCGGTTGCTGCTTCGCCAAGACAACGCGGACCTCCGTCTTCGCAAGCGAGCCCACGGCCTCGGATTGGTGAGCCAAGCGCAATTGGACCGAGTCCTTGTGAAAGAAGAGACCATTGCCAAAGAAACGGCGCGTCTCAGCCACGTGCACCGCACCATCGGGGGCAAATCGACGACCTTAGCGCAGCTGATCTCAAGACCCGATTGGGATTATGCAAAGGTGCAGGCTGCCTTTCCAGAGCAAGTGACTGACTTCGGGGCCGATCTCAATACGCAGATCGAGCTCCAATTGAAATATGCTGGATACATCGAGCGCCAAGAAAAAGAAGCCCTCAAGCTCGAGCATCTCGATTCCATTCGCATTCCTGCCTCCTTTACCTATGAGACGCTCCACGGTTTGCGCACCGAGGCCAAGCAACAATTCGCCCGCTTTACGCCAGACAACGCAGGAGCCGCATCGCGCATCTCAGGCATAACGCCCGTCGACATCTCGATCTTGCTCGTTGCGCTCCAAAAGCGCAAAGCTCTATAG
>CAYGHT010000138.1:0-4441 GCA_964349755.1 uncultured bacterium | reverse complement strand
CTCCTACAGATTCAGACTTAAAGGCACTTTTTAAAACGATTCAGTTCCCTACCAATTACACGTTTTGGAAGAGAGTGACCGGCGGTGTTGGTGTGGCAGGCTTGGTAAGCGGAAGTCTTGGTTTCGTACCGGTCATACAATTTTCCATCTTAGGCATCATCAACCCGCTTTGTCTTCTCGTTCCAACATCTTTGGTGCTCATCGGTATCGCTTTCCTTCTCGTAAATCACTCGATGATCGCTTACGACGACTTCGCAACATGGAAGGCGCTGCGCGAAGAGGCGTTGAGCAACGATATGCAGCTTGGCCCTCTTGTGAATAAGCACGGCAGTTTGGAGAATTTGCGCACACTTAACTTGCTCGCAACTCCTGGAGAGCGCCAAGAAAAGTGGAGATTGTGGAAAGAAAGTCCTCAGGCGCGAGATGCGCGGCCAGTAGCTGGTCTTTCGCAGCTTTCAATGATTGATATTCTAAAGCTTTACGTGAACGGATTTATCTCTGAATCTGAGAATATTACATTGGCTCATTTCGGCCTGCAAATCGCACAAGCTAGACAAAATAAGCTCTCAAACGAGCAGGTTCAAGTTATTTACCAAGCTCTAATCAAGAGCGTAAAATGGAAGGAAAGTAACACGCCAGACGTCGCATCTTCTGCGCCTATCGCTTTTGTTCCCCCAGAGCCCAGCGCTCCTCCTCACCCCGGCGGCGTTGGCATCGAAGAAGCATAAACCTCGCGCAACTCTCAACCCAAAGCCGCTTTCACTGACGAAGCGAAGCGGCTTTTTCGATCACGAGCTATCTACCCAGCAGCCTATCTACTTCATCCCAAGGCAACCGGCTTCCGGCATCTTTCATTTTCTGAAAAGCGATGCGAGCAACTGAAGGTTGAACGATTTTTTCTCGCAGCATTTCGCTGACAAGCCAAATGGTTCCGTGGACTTGGATTTTTTCTTGGGTTGCCGCTTTTCGAAGGTTTTTATCTCCAGTCAAAAGAGGGCAGTTTTCTGCTAATGCAAGACTGAGCGCAAAGAGGTCCATCCTGCTGGGCTGGCGATATTTTGCTGCAAGCTCGATTGCTTGATCAACCATTTCATCGGACAGTCGTTTGACTTTCAGGCCAAAATCAAGAAGATGAGAGTGGCGAGCCTGGAGTTCCTTTTCAAAAAGAACGTCGGGAACCGTAAAAACAGCTTTCAAGCTGAACATGGACGCGGTGAGATTTCCATGTTCAATGTCAATGGGAACATTCGCATCGCTAACGAGCAACTGCATGGCGTGTTTCGTCCATTAAGCGAAAGTGTCTAAAGGTTTCGATCGAGTAGTCTAGAAGTTCGGCTGCTTTTGATTCGCCAATGTAGTCTTCGCTGAGTGCGTGAAAGACCATCTGCTTGAAAATGTGAGTCTTTTCAGAAGGGGTTTTGTTGCCCGGTTCTTGTTTGTTCCAGCCTTTTTGATTGAAGAAAGCGATTAGGCTCTTGAAGTACGATTCTTTGATGATGCCGACCTCTTTTAATCGATAGCAAATCGAGGACATGCTGATCTTAAACTCTTCTTTGAGCAATGAGAGCTCTCTCCATTCGATGGAAGTTCGTACCTTGCCCATTTCTTGAACGATGGTTTCTTTTGGCAGAAGAAAAGCTCCGGCAAACCGATTGCACGCTTTTTCTTCGTTCAGTGCTTTTGACAGCCTGTCGTGGAGAATGAAATGACCTAATTCATGAACTAAAGTAAAGCGCTGTCGATCTCCTGGCCATTTTGAGCTAATCACGATGATGGGTTGGTCATTAATCAGAGTGGAGAGTCCATCGAACATTTTTTCCTCATAGTCGACGATAAAAACTCTGATTCCATGACTTTCCAGGATATCGATCAGATCTTGAATGGGCGCTCTTCCCAGTTTCCATTGATTTCGCAGTTTGTTAGCGATGTCTTCGATTTGTTCGTATTCATCGATCCGATTGGATAGCGAATCTGGAATTTTAAACAATTGGATTGGAGACGTTGGATAAAGGTTTTCTAGTTCTAAGCGCCGCTCGATTTGGTCGGCAATCTGAGCTTTAATGGACTCTTCCGCTTTCTTTCTTAACCGCTGTCTTTTTCGAAACTTGATTGCTCCGAGCTTGATGGTTTCAGGTCGAATGAAAAATTCCACCGAAACTCCTAAAGCTTTAGCCAGCTTTAAAAGGATGTCTGAAGAAGGAGTCGATGCGCCCTTTTCATATTTGCTGATCGCCATGTGACTCAAACCCACAAGCTCTCCCAGCTTGCGCAGTCCAAAGCCTGCGGCTTTTCGCGCGCGTTGAAGGCGCTTGCCTAGATTTTTTGAAGCCATGGTCTACATCCTCTCGTTTGTTTACAATTTATCATTTTTTCAATTGTTTTGTAAACGGCAAAGTCTGAGTCGTCACGAGTTTGACAAAATTAATCGATTATTTAAAATTTTGCTTTTCAAAAACAGCGGGAGAAAGCCGTTATGGACTTGGCAGTTTGCGTGCAGGTTTTGGGATGGGTGAAGGATTTGTTTTTCATAGGCCTTTTCGTGTTCTCAACAAGCTATCTGATTCCGAAGGGAATTGTGGCCTTTGCTGAGTGGAAAGAGCGAAGAGTTCAATCGCAATTGGCCACAGGTGTAACATTTTGGGCTGGGGGAATCTGCATATTGGTCTACTTGCTTTCCACTCTCATTATGCCATAATTCACACGTGAGGTAGGACTGTAGCCATGGAGTTAGAAGGAAAAATCTGGAAAAGCGGCAAGTTTTGGCTGGTTGATGTTCCGGGTTTGGATGCGATGACGCAGGGAAAAAGCAGGTCAGAAGCGTTGTTGATGGTTGAGGACTTGGTTCGTGAAATGGTGCTGTCATATTGCAAAGATGCAGGGTCCAAAGACTTTAAGGTCGCTGTATCCGATCGCAACAAGAACGCGATCGGCATCACGACAAACGATGCGAGGCTACTTCAGGCTGTATCGCTTCGACGTCGGTTTTTCTGTACAAATGAGCCTCCTGCGAGCCTTCTCCAAGCATTTTCTCAAAGGTTCGTTTTGAGTAACGACTCGGGCAATTCGCTTTGAGGTGTGTTTTTTCGAGCAATTCTTCCAATGAAATGCTCTGATATCTCATGCCAAGAACTCCCAGGCATTTGATTGCGAGCAAGTCTGCCGTACAGAATAGGTGGTAGCCTTTGTTCCTATGGGTATGCAAAAACGCAATCGCTTCTCGCTCTCCTGCATCAATGCCATCGAGAAAACAATCTTTTAGAACCGTTTGTAGGCTGCGAAATATCTCAAGCGGCACAAGCAGCTCTTCAATGGTGCGGCTCGCAATATCTTGACTCAAGTCAATGGCCTTTTTTTGGCCATGGTTGTCCTTGTAAAACGCTGCTTCTCTACAGATGATCGGCGTTACGGCGATCTGGCAGGCATGAACCACTGGCTTCCATAGCGAGAGCCGATGTAAGTCGATGATCGCATTGGCATCGGGAATGATCTTGAGCTTACCCATTGATCTCGACAAACCCATGCTGATTGAACACATCGGATAAATCGCATAGGTCGACGTTCAATAACTTCGCCGCTTTGCTTCGCGAAATTTTTACGTGCTCACAGGCGAGATACACGAGTCGAACGAGTTTGCTCTTCAAGCGGTGCGCAATGCTCAAATTCGAAGCGCCTGTTCTCAACACTTGCTGGAGCTGCCCTTTCAATTCCTGGCATTCGGTTTTAGTGAGCACCCCTACGTTGAGCATGCGATAGAGCATGGCCTCTTTAGACACTTGGAACTGCTCTGCAAAGGCGACGACGTCGGAGGAGCCGATTTCTTCGATGCACATGCGGGTGACTTCGATCTGGAGCCGTTCTCGTGGAATTAAGAGGCCTGCTGCAAAGGCATTGGCGAGCTGTTCATTTTTCTCATGGAATCGTGAATTGGCTTCGATCAACTTAAGCATTTCAGGATCCCAGGTGATGAGATGAAAAAGCTCGTGGGCGATGCTGAAAATTTGTCGAGGCTCTGCGTGTCCACCATTCATGAAAATGAAGGAGCCCTTCTCAGAACGGGAGCTTGCAGCGGAAAAAGAAGTCTCGCTGTTGTCGATGATGAATTTTACGCCATAGCGGTCTTCGAGCACTTCAAGCAGCTGTGTCGCTGGGAAATCGCTAAGAGCCATGAGCTGGCGAACGCTTTCCGCAAGGGTATAGGCGTGGTCGAGCGTGAATTTTCTGAGGTCGATGGATTTTTGTGGAAGTGTTTCAAAACTCACGCGTGGGATCGATACGAGTTGCTCAATCCACAGATACTGGTCGCATTCGTTTAAGAATTTTGCTTCTAGTAGCGCTTCATTTTGAGCTGGTTTTTGACGCCAGAGGACTAACGGCTGAGGATGCGCTTCTTTGTCGCTGAGAAAAGTGTCGATTCCCACACACAAAAATTTTGCGATTTCGC